>JANQIZ010000328.1 GCA_028281895.1 Dehalococcoidia bacterium | reverse complement strand
GTGCGCGGTCGTGATCGCATACTCAGCGAACCCTCCAGCTTTCGTGAGATCACCGTGATAGAAGACGCGGTCGCCAGCAGCGAATCGGTCCACTCCCTCGCCCAGTGCATCGACCACACCCGCCACATCGAGACCCAGCACGTGCGGCCACGACCAGTTGTCGTGACCGCGTCCTGCCAGCTTGTAGTCCACCGGGTTCAGGCTGACGGCATCGACCCGGACCCTGATCTCTCCAGGACCAGGATCGGGAATCAGCAGATCGCCAACGTGAAGGTTTTCGACCGGTCCGATCTGGTCAAGGAGAAGGGCTTTCATAGGATTCCTGACGGTGCGTTGAGTCTTCTTGGCTAGCGGTTTGCGCTGACCTTCGCCAACTGAACCGGGGGAAGCGGGTACACCCACCCGCGGTTGCGGATGATGTCCTGCGCGTGTGCTGGCGAGATGGCGACGATGATTTCCGGTTCGAGGGAGAATCTTCCTGTGAACCCGCCGATGGCGCTTCGGGCGTGCACACCGCCGTAGTTCTGGTCTTCACCGTTCTTTGCGAACTCGCCTGTGCCACCGCCGAACACCGATTGCCAGCGTGACGAGAAGCCGTTCACGACAGCAGGCGCGCTGTTGAAGTGGACATCTGTCGAGACGACCATGCCGAGGGCTTTGACCGTGTAGAGGACGTCGTTGAGGTCGCCGCCTTCTCCGCCGCATGTCAGCGCCCAGTGGAGACGGCGGATCATGGAGTCCGTGATGTCGCGGCCGGCCGCCTGTCCCTCTTTGACCCGCTCAGGGTCGTCGTACATGCTACCCGGGCCGAGCCCGAGACCTGAGAGGTAGACCAGTCCGCTCTCATGGAAGACCGCTCCTGCGATTCCCGCGCCAGCCAGGGAATTGACGTCTTCATCGAAGCTGCCCATGGGGATGCCGAGCTCTTTGATGCGGTCGTAGACATCGAAGTCGCGGCGCATCTCTCCAGGAATTATCGACTCGTCGTAGTACTTGCCCATTGATGATCCTCGTTGCTGTCTGTGCTTGCTGTTCCGAGCCTTGCCGCAACCCACATCTGTCGAATCAGGTGAGTGGCGGACGATAAGTTTGCTCGTTGCCCGGCGCGTTTATGTGTTGTCTTCCGCCCGGATTCTCTGCCGGGAGCGGGCTGTGAACGGAGCTAGATATCGTACTTCCGCAGCATCTCCCTGAAGAAGCTGTGGGCGATCGGGAGCGCGTCCACATCAGGCATGAATTCCCAGCCCTCGTAGACGATCGACATGATGCCGTTGAACCCGGCCTGCTTCAGCATGGGGAAGATGCGATCGTAGTCGATCCACTCCTCACGGCCGGACGCAATCTTATACGCCTTGCACCGCACTAGTTGCGCTCGCGGCAGCGATGTGGCGATCTCTGAGTAGAAGTCGTAGTCCGGATCGATATCGCCCTTTGATCTTCCTGGCCCCGAGGCGCCAGGCGAGCCACGGTACTGGCCAGTGTCTAGGACGTGGACGAAGTATGGATCGTTGATCTCGTCGAGCATCCTCACAATCGCTTCGCCAGTTGCCGGGAACATGCCGTGGTTGTGGTTATGGAGACCCACCTGCACCTGCTTCGTCTTCGCGTAGTCGACGATTCTGCGCATGTACCCGGCCAGCCACGGCCACGCCTCTTCCTCGGTCTGGCCTTCAGGCACGTCGCCGCCGATGATGCGCAGCAGCGGAATTCCCATCTGCTGGCAGACATCCGTCCACCGCATCATGTGCGCAAGATGATCCTCGTCTGATCCGTGGTAGCCGGACCCGAAACCTGCGCGGATTCCGATGTAGCCGATGCCAAGGCCTCGCTTCAGCGCGTGTTGTTTCAGCTCTTCGGTGTAAGCGATTTCCCGGCTCTCGAACAGCCGCTCCTCGAGGTCTATCCCGTCCCACCCGGTGTCCGCCGCGAGGTCGATGAGCTCATGCAGCGTGAACTTGCCATCTTCAAGTGCGTGGCTGTAGGAGAGCGCCTGTAAGTGCAGTTTGATCAATTGGATGCCTTAACGCTGGAGGCTGGTCAGATCACGGAAACGGATGATAACTTCCGCCGAAAATGCGCGGACAACGTCCGGCATCACGCGTCTCTCACGCCGATGGCAAAACCCGTTGGCAGGGCGAATGTAGTGTTCTCGGCTGTTGTACGGGTAATTGCCTGTGCACATCGTTGCATGCCACTGCTGCAGGCCAATGGCGCGAACGGAGGGCCGAATGGCAGACAACAAGAAACCTCGATATCGTCCGCTTCCCCCGTGGGGCGAAACGGTTTTCGCCGTGCTGGTGGCCGTCGTGCTTGGCAGTGCGATGTTCGGAGCGGTCTGGACGCGGATCGAGGAGTTCGAGACCGGTAAGTGGGACGGCCCGGCGATTGTCCAGACAATCGTTCTTGGACTGTTCCTGATCTTCACAGTCGCGGGTCTCTGGAAGTACCTGTCCAAGCGGGTTCGCGAGTAAGCGGAGGCAAACCTAATCATGTCACAGCAACCGGTTGCTGATGCCGAGGACGAGCCAAAGATCGAAGACTCGTCGCACGACGACTTTGACCCGGAAGAGGAGCCGATCGGCACGCTTGCGCTGCTCTCCGTCTACCTCATCGTGATCGTTGGCCTCTGGGTGGCGGTCTACGTCACGCTCATAGAACGGTCTTAGCCCATGGAAATGATTCACAGATACGAGCGATTCTTCCTCGGCTCAACACTGGCCATCATGGGGATTGCCCTGGTCGCCGTGATCTCCTCGTTCTTTATCGAAGACCTGGAGCTTCCAAGCCCGGTGGAGACGGTTGACCCCGCGGAGCTGACATCTCACCCGCCGTTCGACAGGCCGGGCCTGTTCGAGGTTGGCGAGAACGAGTACGACGCCATCATGACCGCTCAGGCATGGGCGTTCGTTCCCAGCGTGATCGAAGTGCCGGTGGGAGCGAAGGTCAACTTCAAGATCGGCGCCACCGATGTGGTTCACGGCCTGATCGTTCACAACACGAACGTGAACCTGACCATCATTCCGGGGCAGATATCCCAGGCGACGGCGACCTTCGATGAGCCTGGCGAGTTCCTGATGGTCTGCTCTGAGTACTGCGGCATACAGCACCACAACATGGCTGGAAGGGTGATAGTCAAGTGACGATTGCAGCAGATGCATCTAAACCAAGCGGCGCACACCCTGTCTATGACATGGAGGGAATGGTCCACTCGGCTGCGGTGCCGATGGAGCACTCGCGACTCAGCGCGTTCCCCAAGGCCCAGACTCGCTTTGTCCTGGCAAATGTTCTGCTGGCCATGTTCGCCCTTTTGTTGGGCGGGCTGCCGGGTATTGGCCAGGCGCTCGAGCGCGTAGGAATCAACCTCTATAACAACGATGTGGTGACCGCTGTTCTCGATGAGCAGGCGGCCTACTACCAGGGCCTCACGCTGCATGGCGTGCTCCTGGTGATCGTCTACACGTTCACATTCGCAAACGGATTCGTCACTCTCGGCACAATGCGTGCTTATGGGAGGCCGATGGCGAGCACCATGCTGGTGCAGCTGGCGTTCATCCTGGCGCTGCTGGGAACGGTGCTTGCAGGCTGGGCGATGCTGGCGAACGAGGCGACGGTTCTCTTCACCTTCTACCCGCCACTTGAAGCGCACGTGACCTTCTACCTTGGAGCGGTGCTGCTGGTTGTGGCGACATGGGTGACGCTGATCAACATCGTCATGACCCACCGCCAGTGGAGCAAAGAGAACCCTGGCGAGCGGACGCCGCTGCTGGGATTCATGGCGATCATGACCTATGCCATGTGGTCCATGGCATCGGTCGGAATCGCAGCCGAGGTGCTGCTGCTCATCCTGCCGTGGAAGTTCGGCTGGGTTGACGGCATAGATGCCCAGCTTGCCAGGACACTGTTCTGGCTTACTGGCCACCCCATCGTCTACTTCTGGCTGCTGCCGGCTTACATCTCGTGGTACGCGATGATTCCGAAGCAGGCCGGAGGGCGTCTCTTCTCTGATCCAATCGCCAGGTTCGTGTTCATCCTGTTCCTGCTGCTATCGACTCCCGTCGGTTTCCACCACCAGTACACAGAGGCTGGAATACCGCAGTGGATGAAGAACGTTCACGGCATCGCGACGTTCGCTATCTTCTTCCCGAGCATGATCACAGCGTTCTCGGTGATCTCGGCTCTTGAGAACGGAGGAAGAAACCGCGGCGGCAAAGGCCTGTTTGGCTGGATCTGGAAACTGCCATGGGGCAATCCGGCTCTCACGGCCCAGCTTCACGCCATGCTGATCTTCACGCTTGGCGGCGCCAGCGGTCTGATCAACGCCTCCCAGACGGTGAACCTCGTCGTTCACAACACAGCGTTTATCGTCGGCCACTTCCACATGACCATCGGAGCGGTTGCCCTTGCGTACATCGGTATCGCCTACTGGCTGATTCCGTACCTGACTGGCAACAACCTGTGGGGCAGGAAGTTCGCCCTGTGGCAGTCGTGGTTATGGTTCGCAGGCATGCTGATCTTCGCCAGGGGGCAGATCTCCGCCGGGCTGCAAGGCGTGCCCCGCAGAACGGCCTTCGCCGACTCTGTCTACAAGGACTGGATCGATGGCCTGGATATGCCGAATATCCTTACGGCCGTCGGAGGCTCCATGATGGGGCTGAGCGGTCTGCTGCTGCTGTTCGTGATAGTGGGAACTGTCGCCGGAATGGCCGGGAAGAACAGCAACCAGGAGATACCTGTGACTGAGACACGGGTCGGCGCTACAAAGCGCATCTGGCCATGGCTGGATAACTACCGGCTCTGGGTGACCGTGGCGATTCTGCTTGTGCTGATTGCGTACATTCCGTTCATCGTGACGTACGTGCCAGACGGCAGCACCTCGACCGGAGCTTCGTTCCCTCTGTACTAGTCGGGGCGAACAAATAGCTGAACAGATCGAGCCCGCTTGAAGCAGCGCAAGTTGCAGACAGCGGGCTCGAATTTTGTTTTTTCCTGACAGAGAGGAGGAGGGAAGGAAGCGACCTCAGCCTGTTTGTCATCCCGAGCGAAGCCGAGGGATCTGACCGTACTTCTGCGGTCACCGAGAGATTCTGAATCAACCCGTTCGGCTTCGCTCAGGGCAGGGACAGAATGACAGGCAGACCGCCCACTCCCTGACCCTCTCCCTTGAAGGTAGAGGGAAGTACATCCTCCCTCCCATCTTGGGAGGGAGTTAGAGGGAGGGTTATTCGCCTTGAGAGAACGCCTGTCCACTCAAGCATGAACGGCCCTCACCCAAACCCTCTCCCAATCTGGGAGAGGGGGCAGACCCCTCACCATCTACTTCCCCAGCCTCCCTATCGCCTCTATCTTCGACTCGCCGAGGTAGCAGTAGCGGTTGATCCAGATCCCTGCTGAGCTGGTGTCCCACGCAAGCCTCAGCCTCGATTCGAAATCGTCGACAGGTCCGTAGCCGTGGACGAGCGTGTACAGGTCTGCGCGGTCTCCCACCTGTTCCTGCGCGTCCCTGATCTTCCGCTTCTGCGCCTCGACTCCTGCGGGGTGTGCCACGTCTGGAGCCGGATACTTATAGTCATCCAGCGAAGTCCCGTATTTGCCGTCCTGGATATCGAATGCCCTCGCCAGCGCGCCAACCAGCAGACGCTCATCCAGCGAGTTCGCGTTGTGCTCAAGCAGCTCCTCGGCATAGAAGTGAACCATCTGCGGCCAGTGCATCGTGTACAGTTTCATGCTGATCGAATCTGCGAACTCCGAGACAGCACCGAAATCGAGACCGGACAGCATCGAAAACGGCGGAGGGAACGCGTTTGGCGAAAGCTCCTTGCCACGTCCCTCCGGAATGGCATCCATCGCCTCGCGTAGCTCCCTTATGTACTGCACGCTCAGCGCCGCCTTGAAACGCAGAAGCTCGCTCAGTCCCTGATCCGCTCCTGCTCCCTGACCAAGAAGCTGATCGAAGACGCCGTTGCCGTCGGACCGGGACAGGTCGTCGTTTGTCAGCCTGTGCACGCGCTCGTACAGCGCCCCCGCTGCGCTCTGCATTTCCTCGAAATCGAAGCCCAGCTTTGCAGCAGCCTGGCGGGCGTTATCTGAGAAATCGAGGAACGCATCGCCGAGCCGGTACGGCGGGTACTCCGGCCAGTCATGCCGCAGACCGTCGATATCCGGGTACGAGGTGAGCAGGTCCTTCACCCTGGCGCACACATAGGCGCGGCAGTCATCGGACGCCAGTGAAACGGTGTGCACCATGCGGCTGCGCGGGTAGTCGCCGCTCGGCAGCGCAGGCATGTCCTCGTCCCGGCGCCCCGGCACCTGCACCGCTGACACCTGGAAATAGACCTTCATCCCGCGGGCGTGCGCACCATCAATAACGTCCTGGATCATCTGGCCATGCGATTCTGTGAGCGGTGTCGCCTGCGAGGGCCGGTGGGGCAGACCTTCATAAAACTCCATGTGCGGGGCGGCCGACGGCGATGGCTTGATCAGAACTTCAGACTTGCCCCAGAGCAGCCTCTCGACCACTCTGACAGAGCCTGCCCCGGCATCCACCGGCGGCTCTCTTCGTGGCAGCTCTTCGCTCGACCCGGCGTCATCGTCTCCAGGCAAACGGTCAACCGCTTCATAGATAGACGGCGCGGTCGCTATCGCGTTGACGCCGGCGGCTGCCAGCGAATCGAGCACGGCGTCGAGACCTTCCGACTGGAAGTACATGGGCTGAACGGTGACCCCAAGGAAGCGGGAAGGATTAGTGGGCATCGGGAGCCTTTCTGACTGACGCAGTTTCAGATGATTTTCGAGCTCCAAGATTCTAGGCTGCTACCGGGAATCTTGTATCGAGCAAGTCCTCATCTACCTCCAAAACAACAAAGCCCCCGGCGATTTCGCCGGGGGCTTCTTTGCGTGCAGATAGCTGGCTGGACTACCAGCGGCCTCCGCCACCACCACCGCCGCGGGGCGGCTTCGGGCGAGCTTCGTTGACGGTGAGGTTGCGCCCGCCAAGGTCTGCGCCGTTCATACCGGTGATCGCCTGCTGCGCCTCATCGTTGTTCGGCATTTCAACAAAGCCGAACCCACGAGACCGGCCAGTCTCACGGTCTGTAATCACCTGTGCCGAATCGACCGCTCCAAACGCGGCGAATGCCTCGCGCAGGTCATCATCGCTGGTCGTGAAAGGCAGGTTTCCTACGAAGATATTCAATCGTTGTCTCCTGACGACTCATACTTATCCGGTCGCTCTGACGCCTACTGTGATCACCGGGAGTTGTACCAGGAGAACGCGATCGTCAATCGGGCTGACGCGGACATAACAACGCCGACATTCTACTCGCACAGATGTGCTAGTTGTTAAGAAGTGTGTCAACAAAGTGTGAACGTGCCCATCTCAATGAGTTGTCTCCGTGCATGATGAGCGCGTGTTTTTGACGATGCCGACGCGCTCGATCTTCGTCCTGATCCGCTCTGTCCAGCCCGCATCGCGGGAGCTACTATTCCCGGAGCAAACTCCAGCCTTGAAAGGGCAAGAATGAACTTCGACAACTCACACCGTCTCTTTGAACGGGCGACCCGCGTCGTCGCTGGCGGTGTCTCATCACAGATCCGCGTCAACGAGCCAGCGCCTGTTCCACTGTTCTTCACTCGCGCCGAAGGCTCTCGAATGTGGGACGCCGACGGCAATGAGTACATCGACTACATCCAGGGTATGGGTCCGAACCTGTTCGGCCACGCGCCAGAGTTCATCAACCGCCAGGTTGAGGAGGACATGCGCAAGGGCTACGTCTATGCGGCTCAGTTCGAGAGAGAGCTGGAGGTGGCGGAGCTGGCACTGGAGATGATCCCGATGCCGGACGCGCGGGTCCGATTCGCGACTTCAGGAACCGAGATCGATCAGCTTGTGATCCGTCTCATGCGCGGCTACACCGGCAGGCCCAAGTACCTGAAGTTCGAGGGCCACTACCACGGGTGGATGGACAGCGTTAACTACTCGGTTCATCCGCCGCTCGACCAGGCCGGATCACCCGAATCTCCGGAGGCCGTTGGTGAGTCGCAGGGCATGGACACCGGCCCTGCCGATGGCGTCGTCATATGCGAGTGGAACGATGTCGAGGCGCTGGAGCGGGCATTCGCGGCGCATCCCGGTGAGATCGCAGGCGTGATCATGGAGCCGATTCTCGCCAACACTAACTGCATCATGCCTCTGCCCGGATACGCTGAAGAAGTGAAGAGAATCTGCGCTGAAAACGGCGCGTTGCTCTGTTTCGACGAGGTCATTACCGGGTTCCGTGTCGCTGCAGGCGGCGCGCAGGAGTACCTGGGCGTGATTCCTGATCTCGCGACGTACGCGAAATCGCTCGCGGGCGGCTTTCCTGTGGCAATGCTCGCAGGACGTAGTGAAATCATGGAGATTCTAGGAAACGGCACCGTCTACCATGGCGGTAGCTTCAATTCGAACGTCATGTCCATGGCCGCCTCGTACGCCTCGCTGAGGCACATCGCAGACGCAGGACCGGCGTTCTACACGGAGCTCAATGGCCGGGGACTTCACCTGATGGACGGCCTGCGAGAGGTTGCAGCAGAGACCGAGTCGAAGCTGCATGTCCAGGGTGTAGGTTCGGTCTTCTCGATTTCGTTCACAACGAAGCCAGAGATCGTGAGCTGGCGTGACCATGCGCGGAACTGTGATGACGCTATGTACTCGCAGTTTGCGAAGGCCATGCTGGAGCAGGGTGTAAGGCTCTCATCGAACGGGAGGATCCACATGTCTTCGGCCCATACAGATGAAGATGTCCAGCAGACAGTCGAAGCAGCCCGGCGGGCGCTGGCGACGATCTAGCAGACTGGCAGCGCTGGACATGATCGGGAGGATGGACAACCTTTGCACTGGACGTCAGCGATCTCAGACGCACCTTCGTTTTCGGAGGCAATCACCCAGGTAGCCGAGCAGGTTAACGACAACCTTGCCATCGCAGGCGCAGAACGCGCTGATGTGGCGCTGGTATTCATCTCCAGGCACCACGCGCCTTCCTACTTCGTAGCGCCAGAGTTACTGGCATCGCAGCTAAACACCGACCTTGTCGTCGGCTGCTCCGCCTCTGGTGTGATAGGCGCTGGACGAGAGATCGAAGGACGTCCGGGAGTTGCTGTCTGCGCCGGTGTCATGCCGGGAGTCGAGGCCCATCCCTTCTATATCAAGCAGGACGAGCTGCCAGACGCTGATGCCGCGCCGGAGGCATGGCACGAAGTCATCGGAGTGAGCCCGAGCGATGCGGGAAGCATCCTCCTCTTCCCGGACCCGTACACGATCCGGCCCGATGCTCTGATCTCCGGCCTCGACTTCGCGTACCCGCAGGCGGTGAAGTCCGGCGGACTTGTGAGTGGTGGATCGGGTCCCGGCACAAGCGCGCTATTTGTCGACAACCGGATGCGACGCTCCGGCGCTGCTGGCGTCGTCTTCACAGGCGGTCTGGAACTAGCGTCAGTTGTCTCCCATGCATGCCGTCCCATAGGCAGGCCTATGGTCGTCGCAGAGTCGAAGGAGAACCTGGTTCTCAAACTCGACGACGAGAAGGCTTTCACCGCGCTCCAGACCGCGTTCAAGGCTGCGACGCCTGATAGCCAGAAGCTGGTCCGCAG
>JANQIZ010000312.1 GCA_028281895.1 Dehalococcoidia bacterium | reverse complement strand
TCATTCCGAACAGTCTTTCGATCGCGGTACGAAGCACCGGGTTTTTCCTGAGTCCATTGCCTGATCCGGTCAGCACTGTCCTCGGTTCAGCGCCTGTTTCGATGGCTGTCTCATACGACGCGCTGAACTGCTTTGCGACGCCCTCGAACAGCGCGAGCGCAATGTCGCCCGGGGTGAAGTTGGCAGGATCGAGGCCCGTCAGTTCGCCGCGCTGCGCCCTGTCCATGCGAGTCCCGGTGAAGAACGGCTCGAACTTCACGTCTCCAGCATCGTTCGAAGCATCGGAAGCCAGCTGGACGAGTCTGTCGTAGATGTCGTCTCCGTCAGGCTCGATGTCGAAGAGCTGCGATCCAGTCCTGGCAAAGAAGTCACGCAGCGTCCTGAACGACCTTCCACCAACAATGCCAACGCCTGCGAGCAGCAAGCCGTTCTGGATATATGGCCGAAGCTCGAGATCACCGTGATCGATGGCTTCGCCGCTGCGCCTCAGATCTGCCGCCGAAGGCACGTAGATAGTCGCCTGCCCACCGGTTCCCACGTTGATCGCAACAGTGTCTTCGTAGTCGGAGACAGTCCCCGCGAACGAGCACTGGTGATCTCCTGACGCGACCGCAACCGGGACGCCCTGCGGAAGCCCGATACTGTCGGCAATGCCGGGCAGGAGCGTTCCAGCGATAGTGCAGGATTCGGCCAGCTCGGGAAGAAGATCGCTCCTGATGTCGAGATCGCTGACCAGCGGCATGTTCCACTTGCCCGAGGCCACATCGAACACACCCCAGCCAGCTGCATCTGTCGGGTCTGTCACCGGCCTTTTGCCGGTCAGCATCGAGACGAAGAACTCGGGAGCGGTGCTGGCGCCAGTACCGGCGGGCAGGTCTCCGTTGAGCCTCAGCCATGTCAGCGTGGAAGCGGTGTAGCCGGTGACCAGCGGACATCCGCTGGCCCAGAACCCTTGCGGTTCCCCATGGCCAAGATGGTCAGCACCGGCTTCTGCCATGAGGTCCAGGTACGATCTCTCGTCTTCGCCTGAGAGCAGATCTTTCGCACGCTGGTCCTGCCAGCCAATTAGGGGCCCGATCGGCTGCAGAGTGGCCTGGTCGTAGAGCTGGCAGCCCTGCTGCTGGCCAGTCACGCCGATCCCTGCGATGCTTTCTCCCCCCGCACGCTCCACAAGCCTTCGCAACACTCCGAGCGCGATGTTGGTGATCTGCGAAAAATCCCATTCCGAGCGATTCTGCGCGCGGTCGGCAGCCGATGTGGTCTCAGCGGCGTTGGCCGCCGACTCCACGCCCAGCAGTTGGCCGGAGTCGGTGTCGAGCGCAACCGCTGAGATCGACGTTGAGCCGATGTCTATGCCGATGTAGGTGGACATGGCGAGTAATTCAGCCAGGCACGATGATGCTGAGCGGCTTCAGCTCTTGGCGGTTGTGTAGCTCTCGCCGTCTGTCGTGATGAACACCTCGACGACCGTACGGTCGGGATGGATCTCGAAAGCCCGCACGACCGGCCGCGTCTTCTCAACCAGGCTGACCAGCACGTGATAGGGAGCCCACGACCACTCGGTAACTCGGTCCACGTCGGTCGGAGACGGGTGAGCCTGCATGTAGGTGTGAGAGTGGTAGACGGCGACGAAAGACTCGCCATTGTCGGAGACCTGACGGTCAAGCTCAGTGACGGCCAGGCCGTCCATGGTGAACCTGGACCTGGCGTTTTCGTCGATGTTCTCCATCCGCTGCATCCGCGTGACTTCAGTGTCATTGCCAATGAGGAACCCGCAGCACTCGTCCGGGTCAATCTCAAGCGAATGAGCAATGAGCTCTGCTATCACCGAGCGGGGGATCTTGATCGACAATCTCAGCTCCTGTCACGACTGCCCTGAAGACGCATGCCCGGTCTTAGGCTCACCGGGCGAAACGCTGATTATATGCGTGGTCCGAATAGCGAAGGCCTGTACTGTCATCACCAGTCTCCGACCGCGGATAGAATTTCCTGTCTGCGCGGCTGTCTGTGCGGCCTGCGAGATTGAGTGCCCGGAGATCCGATCGTTGCCGTCCAACAAGATCAGCACTGCCGCCGAGTACATATGCGGCGCGAGAGCGGAAAGACGCCAGATGCTGGCGCTGCCCGAGGACATCAGGCCGCAAGACGAGCACGACGCGTACCTGATCCAGGCCGAGGTGCACAGCCTCATCGCATCGCAGAATCTTGGACGCCAGATCGGCCACAAGATCGGCTGCACCACCCCGGTCATGCAGAAGTACCTGGGCATTCCGAACCCATGCGCCGGTGGCCTGTATCAGCCTGCAGTCCATTTCCAGCAGGCGATGGTCAAGCATGCCGACTACCTTCATCCCGGCGTCGAAGCCGAGGTGGCGGTGTTTCTCGGCGAAGACATAGCGCCGAGAGCCGACGGCCACGACCGCGACTCGGTTGCTCATGCTGTGCAGGCTCTTTTCACCGGTATCGAGATCGTCGATGACCGCTGGGACGACTACACGAAGATCGATACGCCGACGCTGATCGCGGATGATTTCTTCGGCGCGGGCGCGGTGCTGGGCGACCCGGTGGCCGCGTGGCAAGACCTCGATCTCACGTCACTCAGAGGTGAGATGCGGATCAACGGCAAGGTGGTGGGAGAGGGCACGACTGGCGATATCCTCGGCCATCCATTCGAGGGGCTAGCGTGGCTTGCCAACTCGCTGGCGAGCCGCGGCGAGTCTCTGAAGCGCGGGCAGATCGTGATGCTCGGAAGCGTAGTTCAGACCAACTGGGTTGAGCACATGGATGAGGTGGAGGTTGAGATTGAAAAGCTCGGGAACACCATGGCCTGGTTCGGGTAGAGAAAGAGACAGGCATTGAGCGCTCCGATTCCGAATCCAGGCAGGCCGATCATGCCGGAGGGCTACGGTCTTGCAGCTGCGGAGAGTTTCGAGCCGATCACATGGGACTGGGTGACGGAGCGGCTTTCGACCGCCCGCAACTACTGGATAGCGACGACTCGCCGGTCTGGCGCGCCGCATGTTGCGCCAGTCTGGGGCCTGTGGCTCGACGATCAGGTGATGTTCGCCACTGATGCGAAGTCTGCGAAGGCGAGAAACGCGCTCCGCAATCCAGCCTGCTCGATCCACCTGGAAAGTGGTGACGATGTCGTGATTCTGAATGGCTCGCTCGAAAGGGTGACCGATCCCGCGACGTTGGAGCGTTTCAACTCGGCTTACGAGGTGAAGTACGACCTGAACCCGGAGTCGGGCGGGGACGCGGCTCCAGTGTTCGCGCTAAAAACCGAGTCGGTGCTTGCGTGGCTGGAGACCGACTTTCCAACTACCGCAACACGCTGGTCGTTCGAGTAATCCTTCGCTGGTAATTACACTGGCTGACCGCGCCCTGCATCCGGCAAGTTCGTGAGTTTCGGCATGGTCTCCACGT
>JANQIZ010000338.1 GCA_028281895.1 Dehalococcoidia bacterium | reverse complement strand
GGATTCTTCCTGGAGATACCGATCTGGGATTTCCTGTTCGGCACGGAGTGGACCGCTCTATTCGTTCCGCAGAAGTTTGGAGTTCTGCCTCTTGTAGTCGGCACCTTCATGGTGGCGATCATCGCTGGATTTATAGCGCTGGTTCTCGGAATGGGAGCCGCTATATTCCTATCGGAGTACGCGCCCGACAGAGTCCGTCGAGTCATCAAGCCCGTGCTTGAGGTGCTTGCCGGAATTCCCACTGTTGTCTACGGCTTCTTCGCTCTCACTTTCGTCACCCCCGTGCTCCAGGGAATCTTCCCCGACCTGATCATCTTCAACGCTCTGAGCGCGGGAATCGTCATGGGGCTGATGATCATGCCCATGGTCTCCACCCTCAGTGAAGACGCCATGGTCTCTGTTCCTTCTTCGCTGAGGAACGCCGCGTATGCGCTAGGCGCGACGCGGTTCGAGGTCTCGACCAAGGTCGTCGTTCCAGCCGCTCTATCTGGAATCGTTGCCTCGCTGATCCTGGCAATCTCTCGAGCCATTGGCGAGACGATGATCGTGTTCCTGGCCGCAGGCTCCCGTCCGCAGCTTACGTTCAACCCGCTCGAGACCATCCAGACTATGACGGCCTATATAGCGCAGGTCGCAACTGGTGATACAGAGCAGGGTTCGATCGTATTCAAGAGCATCTTCGCAGTCGGCACTTTGCTGTTCATTCTCACGCTGCTAATGAACATCCTGGGCAGGTGGGTTGTGGCCCGATACAGGCAGGAGTACGAATGAGACTCTCATCGCCTGGAAGCGTCGCAGCATCCGCCGTCGGCCGAAGCGCAGGCCGCCTGGCCTATCGATCATGGCGGGACCGCTTTTTCTATGCGCTGTTCGTGGCGTCAGTCCTGGTCGGAATCGCCGGACTGGTCACTCTCCTGCTGACCATCATCATCGATTCCTGGGGTTGGCTCGACTGGCAGTTCATCACGAGCTACGCCTCGCGAAAGCCTGAGCGTGCCGGGATATTTGCTCCACTCATCGGCACCACGTGGGTGATCGTCACGACGGCCGCGCTCACTGTTCCTCTCGGCGTCGGCACAGCGGTCTATCTTGAAGAGTTCGCGGGCAAGAGTCGATTCAGCCGAATCGTTCAGCTGAACATCGCAAACCTGGCCGGTGTTCCGTCCATCGTCTACGGCATTCTCGGACTGGGAATCTTCGCAACACTTCTTGGCATGGGCCGCACCGTGCTTGTCGGCGGCCTGACGCTCACGCTCCTCGTCCTGCCCATCGTGATCATCGCCACTCAGGAGGCGATCAGGGCGGTTCCGCCTAGCTACCGGGATGCGGCCTTCGCAATGGGCGCCACCCGCTGGCAGGTTGTGAAGTCAGTCGTCCTGCCGCAGGCGATCCCCGGCATCATGAGTGGCGTGATCCTCGCTCTGTCCCGAGCGATCGGTGAAGCCGCGCCGATTCTGATGATCAGCGGAATCGTATTCATCACTTCAGTGCCAAAGGGTCCGAACGATTCGTTCACGGTGCTGCCACTGCAGATCCTCAACTGGGTTCAGCAGCCGCAGGCAGACTTCCAGTCGATCGCAGCCGCCGGGATTCTCGCTCTGCTGATAATGCTGCTGTCCATGAACGCCATCGCGATCTGGATTCGCAACCGTTATCAGCAGACCCGCGAAGAGTAGAGACAGCCGAGCCTGGCTTAACTCTCGAATCGGCTTTTCAGCGCTGCCATCGACTGCTCGATGTTGTTGCGCGTCCAATTCGCTGCAAGAGGGCTTGCGAGCATGAGCAGACCGCTCAGTTCGAGGCCCCATTCATTGGTGACTCGACAGCCGCTTGGCGTCTCCGAGATCGTCGCTCGGCCGGAGATCTTGATCGACTTTCCCTCACCTGTGTGAGCGATCGTGTGTGGGGCATCGAACTCTGTGATCGTAATGGTCACTTCCATCTGCCGGCCCTGCACATTCATCACTTCCAGGAACCTCGAGCCGATGCCGGTAGCGCCGGGATCGAGGGAGCGAACCGAAACTAGGTCAGGCACCCAATTCGGAGCGTTCTCGATATCGACGAGCACCGACCACACGTCTTCTGGCGACGCTGGTATGTCGGCTATCACTGTTCCGGACGGCAAGATGTGGCTCCAGTATTCGCTGCATGCTGATCTGCGGCTAATTCTCGCTCAAGCAATCGAGTGTATTGCATCCATACGATCCATACGACACCGTGTCGTAACATGGATAGACAGCTGGCAGGATCGGGCGCCAATGCCGCCGGCTGCGGAGTTCCGGATGAGCAAAACGTTCTGGATGGTCGTCGTAACCGAAGAGAACCTGGAGATCACTCGTGATCGAGGGTTCAAGGTCCTCGGCATCGACTCCCGAAATCGACGAAAGGCCGTTCGCATCACCCCCGAAGACAGGGTGCTGTTCTACGTGCGCGATAAGCGAGCATTTGCCGCTACGGCCACTGTGCGATCGGAGCACTTCGAGGAGAAGACGCGGGTTTGGAAGCACCACTCCAGAGACGAGTTGTTTGCCAACCGTGTTGAGATCAAAGCGGACTATTCGCTCGATCCCACCGACTACGTGGATGCCACTGAGATCGGGCCGACGCTTGAGTATGTGAAGAAGTGGCCCGCGGAGCACTGGCCGCTCGCCTTCTTCGGCATGCTGCACATCGTCCCACAGCGCGACTTCAACCTGCTTGAAGAAGAGATCCGCAAATCTCAGGCAGCCGCGAAGAAGCGAAAGCCTACAAAGGGCGAGAAACAGACGACGACCGCAGCGACGGCCCGGGCGCGTCGCAAGAAGAAGTCGGACTCTTCAAGACGCAGCCGTAGGGCACGGACCAGGGCAGCCACTAAACAGGCCCGCTAGCGCCTTGTGGCAACAGCCTGCTCCACCGGGCTGTTGGATACGTCCACCCAGCCGGTGGGTGACTGAGACGACTTCATCGGCTCTCGCTCCCCGGTGCCGAAGTTGTCTCTGTACAGCTCTGCCAGCCTCGACAGCTCCTCACTGGGGATCTCGTCAATATCTGGAGCGGCCACGTACTCATCAAGCTGCTCGATGCTGGTGATCGTTGGAACGCAGGACGCCATGATCGCCGGTGACAGGCAGTACTTGATCGCTATCTGGCCGACTGTTGCCGGCTTGCCGGAGATCAGGAAATCTATCTTCTTCAGCTTCTCGATCGACTGCCTCAGCCACTGCATCTTGCGGTATGAGCGATGGTCATCGGCATCGAACGGCATCGAGTCTAGCTCGGTGTCCTTCGTATAGGTTCCATCGAGCATTCCCGAGGCGTGCGGAACACGGCAGAACACACCGACTCCGGCCTCAGTCGCTGCATCGATGAACCGGTTCGCAGGGTCCTGTTCGAGGATGGAGTAGATGATCTGTGCGGGCGCTCGCCGCTCTCTGAGCGTGTACTCGCCCTCCTCGATCCAGCCGATGTCAGGCCCGACGGCGACTCCCCAGTGCCTGATCTTGCCCGCTGCCTGCAGGTCTTCGAGTGCGGCCAAAGTGTCGTCACGCTGAATGGCGGTCAGGCGTGAATTGTGGAGCTGGTACAGGTCAATGAAGTCGGTTCCCAGCCGCCGCAGCGACTTCTCACATGCTGCAGCCACAAAGTCAGGGCTCCAGTTCTGGGGTCGCTCCTTGTGGTGGCCCTCACGCGGCGCATCAAGGTCGTATCCGAACTTGGTGCCGATCACGATCTTGTCGCGGTGGCCTGCCAGCGCCTTTGCCATGATCTCTTCGCCGTAACCCGAGCCATAGGTGTCTGCTGTGTCGAAGAACGTTATCCCGCGATCGAACGCAGCCCTCAGCAGATCGATGCCCGACGCTTCGTCGATCTCGCCCCACCAGTTTGTGCTGACGCTCCATACGCCGAAGCCGACTTCGGAGAGGGTTAGGTCTGTGCCTGCGAGATCTCTGTACTTCAATTGGGCCTCCCGGCCGGAAACTCTTACTGTTCTTTTTCTTCTGGAGCGCGATCAGCCAGCACTCGCGCCAGCCTCTGCGACCGCGCTTTTGATCGCGCCTACGCGTGCTTTGAATCGCCTGTCAGGTATGGCCGGAGATGTAACGCCGACGGGGTAGTCTTCGATGAACTCGACCCACGATTTGCAGCCGCTGTATTCCGGCATGACCATCAGCGCCTGAGGCTGCTGCAGGAGGTGGGCGCGGATGATGATCAGGTTGAGTGGATGTAGCGGCTTCCAGTTGAATCGCTTCTCGGCGAACTCATCTGACCAGATGTGAAATTCGCTCAGCGCGCTCACCTGTTCGGGAGTCGATATCTCCACCACCTCTTCGATCTCTGCGAACACCGCCAGATCCACGACGCTCTCGAAGTCTTCAGGCTGGGACCCATTCAGCAGATGGCGGTTCTCTGGCTTGAGCAGCGCCTCGCCCTCGTGGAAGTAGCCCGGATAGAGGAAGAATTGCTCGTGCTCGATCTTGAAGTGACGGCCGTCTTCGCGGATGCCACCCTTGCGCAGGAGAATCGTCTGCTCACCCTTTGCGATGGCGTCGGTTGTGACGGCCCATTCCTTGAGACCGATATTCCACATGCCGGGAATCAAGCTATTTCCTCCAAGACGGCCAGGCTGCGCTGGCCACGTAGCTGTTCACACGATCAGACATGATATTCAAGATTGCGGCCTTTGGTCTGGCAGGCCGTGAGCCCGGTGTGACGAGGGCGCACAGGAGAGCTAAGTCTCGATGTGGACAATCTCGTCCTGCCTCTCGCCTGTGATCTCCGGACCGCCATCTCCCATGAACACATCCATCTCGAGCCGGACGCCGAACTCGGGCAGGTAGATTCCTGGCTCGATGGTGACGCCGATTCCCGGTATCAAAAGGCGAGTGTCGTGAGTTTCCCAGTCGTCCAGGTTGACGCCGTTTGAGTGAACCTCGTGCCCGAGCGAGTGTCCCAGGCGGTGCACGAAGGCATGGCCGTATCCTGCTTGCTCGATCAGGTCGCGGGCGACTCTGTCCACCTGCCAGCCTTCGATAGGACGACCCGACTGCGACTCCGACTCAATGAAGTCAAAGGCAGCATCACGTGCCGACCTGACAGTCTCGAACACCTTCTGCTGATTATCCGAAGGTGGTGAGCCGAGCTTTGCGACCCATGTGATATCAGCAGACACAGCGGGCTCGCCTGACTCCAGAGGATCGCTCTGCCTGCCCCACAGGTCGATCAGCAGCCAGCCGTCGCGGCGAATGACAGCCGACCCCTCAGGAAGCGGCTCGTAATGCGGGTCAGACGAGTGCTCGTTGAAGGCAACCACAGGTCCGTCATCGTATTCGAGTCCCAGGCGCGAGAACCTTCCGCGTATGTGCTCGGCCAGGTCGTGCTCAGTCAAAGCCCAGCGCACATTCTCTCCCGCGAACTCAAACGCGCCCTTCACTATTCGCGTGAGCCTCTCGACCGCAAAGCGATGCGACTCTAGCTGAGCAGGCGACCAGCGCTCAGTGGCGTGCTGGATCACGTCCCCAGACGACACGACCTCGGCTCCAAGGCTCCTTACGAGCTCTATCGTTCCCGCGTCCACTCGGCCAACTCTCGGCAACTGGTACAGCTCTGAGTACTCCATCGCGATCCTGGGTGACCCGGACCCTGCTGACTGAAGCAGGGACTCGAGTCCTGCGAGCATCGACTGCCTGTTCGAATAGCCATCGAGAACCCCATCGAACGAGTCGAACCTGCCAGTGTCGACATCGTGCGCCAGCAGCCTGGCCGCGCCTTCTGCCGGTATCAGCAGCCACACGGGCCGGGTTACGTTGTCGATGTGCTCGCCGAACGCCTGCCAGAAGATCGGGTTGGTGTAACGGTAGTCACGTGTGAGCCAGCCGTCGATTCCGGCTGACTGCATGAACTCCTGCGCGGCTGCGAGCACTCTCAAAGGGCTAGAACTCTTTCAAACTTCGTCCGTTGGATCGAAAACCGGTGTGCACGCTCAGTTTTCCGTTTGAGCTTGCTGAGCTGCAAGCCGAGGGTACTCTGAAACCGCCGATTCGTAGCTCTCAGGCGTGTTCAGGTCCAGCCTGATCACCTCATTGCCGAACTCCAGGGCGTTCATCGCGTGCTCATGGCGACTGAACACCTCGCGAATGCCCTGCGCCTCTTCGCTGATGGCCAGCAGTTCGTCTCGCAGCGATCCTGCGAACACGAGCGGATGTCCGCCATGTCCTCGATATCGGGGCGATGTCAAAGGCGCGCCCGAACTGAGGTGCGATTCGACGGTTCTGCGAATGACCCAGGCAGGCCGGGGCTGGTCAACAGCCAGCAGCACAATCGCATCCGTGTCCTCTGGTATCGCAGAGATTCCTGCCTTGATAGACGTGGTCTTTCCCTGCGCGAAATCCGGGTTGTAGACCCGGTGAGCATGGTTCATGCGCTCCAGGATCGGCGCCACATCTCTGTCACTCCGGCCAGTGACGACATAGACGTCTGTGACGCCGCCGCTGAGCAGACTCTTCACCTGGTACTCAACGAGTGTTGTTCTCTGCCACGGAAGCATCGGCTTCGCCCGGCCCATGCGCGTCGACTCGCCAGCGGCAAGCAGTATTGCGATCACTTTCATAGAGGACGAATACGGCTGCGCAACGATGCTGATCCTGCCAACTGGCCCGGACTCCCGAATCGAAGTTCGTCGTTTGGCGCTGGCATCTAGTCAGCCGAAACCGGGTCTGCTGTCCGCTCAGACTCAGCAGGCTTCTCTGCGCGCTTCACGGCTGCCTGGATCAGGCGCTCGTCCAGCTTTAGCACACCGCCGCTGCCACCGAGCCTGAACATCAGGATCTCGGCCATGATGCTGACAGCGATCTCCTCGGGTGTGCGTGCGCCAACGTCGATGCCGATCGGCGAACGCGTCCGCCGAATGTCGTCCAGCGAGAACCCTTTCCTGAGCAGCGATTCGTAGATGAGGATCGTCTTGCGCTTACTTCCAAGCAGGCCGACGTAGCTCGCAGGCGTCTTGAGCGCTGACGACAGGGCGACATCGTCGTACCTGTGGCCGCGGGTGGCGATCACGATGAAACTGTTCGCGTTGATCGGCAGCTCCTGCAACGCACTCTCGTAGTCGCCAACCTGCACGATGTCGGCTTCAGGGAAGCGCTCTTCATTGGCGAACTCTTCGCGGTCGTCGATGATGAACAACCGGAACCCGACGCTCTTTGCGACAGGCACCAGCGCCTTGCTGACATGTCCTCCACCGGCGATCACAAGGGTCGGCGGCGTGGTGTAAGCCTCGATGTAGTACTCGACGCCGTTCTCTGCGATCACGTAGTCGTTCTTGCCCAGCGCCATCAACTCGCGAGCCTGCCTTGCGCTCACTGATTCGAGCTTCTCGTCGCCAAGCGTTCCGCGGGTGGAGCCGTTCTCGCGAACCAGCATCCGAGAGCCGACCTCCAGGCCACTCGATTCCGGTGCGACGACGATGTTCACGATGGCAACTGGAGCGCCGCCTTCGTAGGCCTCGATTACCTCACTCGCGAACTCGCCGTAGGAGTTTGCGCCTTCGTCCTCGACTCTCACCGGATCGATGAGGAAGTACATCGTGCCGCCACAGACCAGTCCGTCCTGTGCCGCAAGCTCTTCGTTGAGCTCGTAGTCGCGCATCTCCGCATCTCCGCCGCGCTTTAGAAGCTGGCGAGCCGCGAACCAGATGTCGCCTTCAACGCAGCCTCCACCAAGTGTGCCCACGCCGCTGCCATCGCTGCGGACGAGCAGCTTCGCTCCGGACTTCTGCGGTGTTGAGCCTGAAGTGCGAATGACGGTGGCGATGACGTGATCTTCGCCTGACTTCGCTTCCTCTACGGCTGCCCTAAATACCGATTCCATGCGCTGGTTCCTGTGCGAAACGGATCAGTCTTGTTCGAGTCGCTCCGAGAATAGAGCCTGCTCCATCGAATTGGATGCGAGTAAGCACTATCGAGATGGAGTTACAAGTGATTCCAGCGTAGCACAGGGGAAGCGCTCACCAGTATCAAGCCAGCGAAAAAACGGGCCTTGCGAAGTGCTACGTGCCCGCCGCTCGCTGCACGGCCCTTACGATCTTGTCGTAGCCGGTGCAGCGGCATAGATTCCCGGCAAGGTTGAGGCGGATCTCTTCTTCGCTAGGCTTCGGATTGCTGTCCAGCAGAAACGTTGTAGAGACCAGGAAGCCGGGAGTACAGAACCCGCACTGCAATCCGCCCTCTTTCACAAAAGCATCCTGAACGGGGGAGAGCCTGCCGCCTACCTCAAGCCCCTCGACAGTTGTCACTTCCCGGCCATCTGCTTCGGCAGCCAGCACCAGGCACGAGCACGCTGTTGTGCCGTCCATCAGAACGGTGCAAGCGCCGCAGTTGCCGTTTGAGCAGCCCTCTGGGGTTCCGGTGAGACCTAGATGATCTCTGAGAGTCTCGAGCAGCGTCCACGTGGAGTCCACGAGAACCTCCTGAACTCTGCCGTTGATCGTGACCTTGATGTGCTTGGTTGCCATACTGTGTTCTATCGTTCAGAACCTCGTCTCGCTAGACCGAGATCCCGATCCTCTCCATGCAGATGTTCAACGTCCGCTGCGTCAGGACGTTCACGAGCTCTTTGCGGTACTCGGCTGATCCTCTAACGTCTGTGATCGGTGTCGCCGACTCAACGGCTGCGGCTCCGGCATTGGAAAACAGTTCCTCGCTGGCCACGCCGCCTTCGAGCACCGTTTCGGCCTGCCGAGCCCTCACCGGAGTCGGAGCCACGGATGCGAGTGCTATTCGCGCCTTGAGTACCTTTCGGGAAGACGGATCGACGTGAATGAAGCTGGAAACTCCGGCCACTGCGATGTCCATCTCGTTCCTGGGGATGAATCGCAGGTAGGCAGATGCGCTGTTTTCGGGCGGAGTGGGCAGGATCAACTCCTGCAAGAACTCCCCCTGCTGCAGGACGGTCTGCCCTGGGCCCAGGAAGAAGTCGACAAGATCGACGTTCCGTGTGCCGGATTCGCCTCGGATCACGGCGATCGCTTCGTGGGTGAGCAGGTTGGGCGTTGTGTCGGCTGATGGAGCGGCGTTACAGACATTGCCACCGATGGCTGCCCGATTCTGGATTTGGACCGAGCCGATGAGTCCTGTGGAATCGGCAAGTCCCTGATATAAGGCGTTGACCGTGGCGTCGTGGTGAACGTCTGAGCAGCAGCGTGCCGCGCCGATGTGCAGGCCTTCAGCATCGACTTCGAGTCTTTGCAGTTCAGGCACTCGCTTCAGATCGACCACCAGGTCGGCGTTACGACGGTTGCTTTTTAGCTGGTCGATGAGGTCGGTTCCGCCGGCAAGCGCCCTCACAGTGCCGGAACTGCCCATCAGCTCGGCGGCTTCAGCGAGTGTTGCAGGTGCGGCGTAGTCGAAGTTGGGCATTCTTATCGATAGCGGGCTTGTGATCGAGCATCTACGGTCGGCGGCGATTATAGGGGACGCACGCGGGCGCAGACTTTACCTCACCCGGAACTCCTCGAGCGTGTCCCATTTCGGCTCCAGTCCAAGACCAGGGCGATCCGGCGCGTGCACCTTGCCATCCTTGAACTCCAGCTCGTGCTGCCAGATCTTGCCGTGCATCGGGTCCACCGTGTCGCGGTAGAACTCGAGGATCAGCCCGTTTGAGATCGCCGCAACGAGATGGATGTGTACCTCCTGCGCCCCGTGCGGAGCGATGTCGAGATCATTCGCCTGGGCCAGCGCAGCCACCTTCATGAACTCGGTTATGCCGCCAAGAATCAGCGCATCGGGCTGCAGGATGTCCACGGCGCGGTGATTGACCATGTCCCTGAAGCCGTAGCGCGTGTACTCGTTCTCACCCGCTGCTACAGGCACCGAAGTCGCTCTGGTGATCTCCGCCTGTCCGATGTAGTCGTCCGGCTCAACCGGCTCCTCGAACCAGAACAGGTCGTACTTCTCCGCTTTGCGAGCGAACTCGATCGCCTGGTAGTGGCGGTAGGCGTTGTTGGCATCGACCATCAAGCGCACATCCGGGCCGACCGCCTCGCGGCACACGCGCACGCGCTCTATGTCCTCATTGATCGGCACAGCGCCCACCTTGATCTTCACCGCCGTCGCGCCCATGCGGACGTTATCTTCCATCTCCTGCGCCAGCTCTTTCAGGCCCTTGCCTTCCTCGTAGTAGCCGCCCGCGATGTAGGTGTCGACGCGATCTGTGTATCCGCCCAGCAGCTTGTAGACGGGTAGGCCGGCCGCCTTGCCCTTGATATCCCAGAGAGCGATATCGATCCCGGAGATCACGCGCGTCGTGACTCCGCGCCTGCCAACAAGCTTTGGCCGCCACATCTCCTGCCAGATACGCTCATTGTCCAGCGGGTCCATACCCACGAGCGCCTTCTTGAAGTGCTCGACAATGGCCACACCGATCTCTGGAGTGACCTCGACGCCGCCTGACAGGCCGATGCCAGTGATATCAGGGTCGTCGGTTTCGATCACGACGATGTTGAGTAGGTTGTGCGTGTAGGTGTAGAGGCCGTTAGTGATCGGCTTGGTGCGAGGCCACTTGAACATCTCCATGCGAACGTCTGTGATCTTCAATGCGCTGATCCTTCGTAGCTTCGATTGGCGTATGGGCCTGGAGTCGATCCGGAGAGAGATTGGAACGGCAGCGGCAGTCTAGCACCGGCCAGCGATGGCGCTGGTAGTTCAGTTGATATCGTTAGCAGTTAGTGGTGATAGCGTCCTAAGACTTGGCCTATCGGGCTGGCTGCGGACGAGAGGTTTCAGCAGATGCGACAAGATCCAGAAAACAGCTCTGGCGACCAGGAAGCGGATACGCCAGAGCTTGATGCACTTGATGCAGATGAGATGGCGGACGAAGATTTCGATGATGCAGTCGAGTTTGACTGGCCGGTGTTTATGTTCCGCGTTGCGGCCATGGTGATCTTCGGCGCGACGCTTATCACTTCTTACGATCTGTCGTTCAACGAGCAGCAGCACTGGCTTACGGTGATGCGGCTTGCTGTCCTGCCATTTGCCGCCGGAATGCTTGTGCTGGCAGCCGCAGAGTTCCTGGACCGTCGAGGCGACTGAATCTGGTCTGGAGGAGTTGGCGCAGGTGGATGAGCGGGTGGCTCAGTTGTGGTCGTGCACGTTGCTGTGTTCACGAGGTGATCGACTCTCCGGCACGCGACGGCCAATCCCTCTCTCTCTATGGAATGTTCTGAGGTTTGGTTGGCTAATCGTTCTGGCCAGTGAATCGTTGGCCAGGACGCCTGTTTTGAAAGCTCGCTGCCAGCGAGTATTGCCAGACTTTGATCTGGTGCTGGTCTTGTTATCGCCGGTGCTGGTTTGTCGACAGACAGATGCCATAATC
>JANQIZ010000274.1 GCA_028281895.1 Dehalococcoidia bacterium | reverse complement strand
AGCAGGAACACGATGTCGATGACGGGCGTCAACTCGATGGTGGCGCCGGAATCCTGATCCTGGGTCGAGATCAACGGCATGGGTCACCTCGCCCCGCTCTGGCTGCTCGTCGCCTGAGGAGCAGGCGCGGGCGACTTCTCTCGCATCTCTCCGTTGGCCTTTGCAGGCGTCTTCGCGCCGGCAACGTGCACATGACTCATCGCCTTGTCCGCGCTCAACGCGTACTTCTCAATAAAGTCAACCGATTGCTGATCAATATCGATGACCAGACGTTCGATCTTGGAGTTGATGTAGTGGAATGCGATCAGGAAGGGAATCGCCACGCTGAGGCCGGCCGCAGTTGTAATCATGGCTTCGTAAATACCACCGGCGAGCATCTCTGTACGTCCCAGCGCCTCAGCCGACATTGCGACCGTCTGGAACGACTTGATCCTGCCGAGGATCGTCCCGAGCAGGCACAGAAGCGGCGTCACCGACGCGATCAGAGCAAGAGCACGCACGAACCGTCGAAGCTTCAGCACCTCGCGCTGGCCCGCTTGCTGAATGTGACGTTCGACCACTTCCAGCGGAGCCCCGAGACGCTTGATGCCCACTGCGAACACGCGCGAAACCGGGCTCGGGTGCTTGGTGCAATAGTCGAGCGCCTTAGCCTTGTTTCCACCTTCGCTCAACGTCTTCTTGAGGCCCGGCAGGAATTTCGACGGAATGACGTTCTCCCGACGGAGCGAGATCATGCGCTCAATGAACACGGCCAGGCCGATCAGCGAGCAGATGCCGATCGGGATCATCATGATCCCGCCCTTGGAAATGAAATCCCAGACCGACTGCACCTGCATCGCGGCGAATCCGGAAGCGTTCTCTTCCGCTGCGGGCGGTGCGAGGCCCAGGAGCAAGGTCGGCAGGTCGAATAACTCAATCATCGTTCTGATCCCTCCAACGGGAAGCTGTCCAACTCACGGTGCGCCACCGTCCGAGGATCGACCCGGAAGCGTCGTCCGGGCCATTTCCTCCAGACGCTGAGACGCCATCTTCGCCCAGTCCGATTCCTCGTGTGAATCTATGACCATTCGGAAGTGCTGACGCGCCTGCACCGGATCGTTCATGGCCTGGAAGCAACGCGCCGCCTCATACAATGCGGCTGCGCTCCATTGCGGATAGGCGTACAGGATGTCGACCTTCAACAGTTCGCGGGCGGCGATGTCATACTGTTTCTTGGCGAAGAGACACTCGCCAACCTGGAACTGCGCTCTTGCAGCAGTCGGGCCTGCGTGGTTGTCAACAACCATTCGGTAGTGCTTGATCGCCTGGTCGAGTTCACCCTGGTTCTCCAGTGCCCAGCCAACGCCGAATCGCGCCTGGAACCACTGGGCGTCATCGGGCAGTTCGTTCAGAAACCGCTCAAACGTCTGTCGGCTGCTGTCCCATCGCTGCAGCAATGCCTGGCACTCGCCGAGGCGAAGCAGGCTCGGCCCGAACGTCTCATCCGCGGCGAACTGCTCTGCCACGATGCTCAGATGCCCGATGGCGCGATCGTGCGAACCGAGATGGTACAGCGACTCACCACAGATCAAGTGCGCAGATGCATACAAGCGATCCTCCGCGGGGCCGGCGATGAACTCTTCGAGAATCTCGATTGCCGGCTCGTATCGTTCCTGCTGATACTCGCTGACACCCAACTGGTATCGTGCCTGCTGAACCAGATCAATCGAGATCTCGGCCGACGTGT
>JANQIZ010000236.1 GCA_028281895.1 Dehalococcoidia bacterium | reverse complement strand
CTCCTTCAGGGACGTTCCAAACTTCGGTGCCGACTGGAACTTCGATGATCTGGTCTTCGCCGTCTCTGCCTGTCTTGCGTGCTGACTGTCCGGGGTTGCCGTGGTCGGCTTTGAGAACCATTCCCTTACGAAACTTGAGCAGGGTGTTGACTGAAGTGGATGCCTGGAAGACGATGCTTCCTCCGCGGCCACCGTCCCCTCCGGCCGGACCGCCTCGCGGCACGAACGCCTCTCTGCGAAAGTTGACGATGCCGTTTCCACCGTTCCCGGCACGGACTGTTATGTGTGCCGAATCGATCATGTGGAAATCTCTTTCACCGCGTATGGCTCTTCATCACATCTAATAAGCGCAGTGGAAACGTGAAAAGCCAGATTGTCTCCAGTATAAGTCCGCCTGTGGGATTGTCCGGGGTTGCTGGTGATGAATGATTCTGACTAGTGGTCAGAGGATGCTCAGCCGTGGTCGGCTTCAGGCCTCGATGTGGATGACGGGATCGTTCCAGAGAACTCCCCGACGCAGAGGCGATTTCTCCACACCGACTCACAGGGTTTTCCACTGTCCCTGAGCGGATACACTTGCCCTGAGAACAGCACTGTCTCTGGGCGTTCATCATGGTCTCTTCCCGTCCGCGCACATACACCGTCGAAGCGGTCATCGTTCGTGCCAGCGACTTCGGTGAGGCAGACAGACTTGTGACGCTGCTGACGCCGTTTGCCGGTCTTGTTCGTGCAGTCGCACGAGGCGCCAGAAAGCCGAAGTCAAGGCTCGGCGGAAACGTGGACCTGCTGAGGCACATCAGGGTCTCGGTCAACGAAGGCCGTTCACTGCACAGCATCTCGCAGGCTCAGTCGCTCTTCAGCCTGCGCGGTCTGCACACAAGCCTCGAGAAGATGTCCACTGGCATCTACATGGCAGAGCTTGCAGAGAGATTCTCGGTTGAAGGTGGATCAAACCCTGCGCTTTTCAATCACCTGGTGCGAACTGTGCAGGCGCTGGATGCCGAAGACTTGCACATGCTGATGCCACGCTGGTTTGAGATGCAGGTGCTTCAGATCAATGGATTCCTGCCAACCATCACGAGCTGTGTCGACTGCGGGTCCGATCTTGAGCCGCAGGGCCATGTGTTCTCGCCCGAGCGCGGCGGGATCGTATGTCCCGACTGCAGGGCTTCGGAGAGCGATGTCCTGCTGCCAGCCGCGCTGAACACAGTCAAGATTCTCAGGCACATGGCGAGGGCCGAATGGCAGGCGGTTCAGCCTCTGCAGCCAGGCGAGGACGAGTTACGGCAGATCGGCAGGATCTTGAAGGAGCACCTTGAGTTCGTGCTCGACCGGAACGTCCGGTCTACCGCGTTCATGGATGAAGTGACGCGCTGGCGGCCGGGCAAGTAATTAAACGCGCTTGGCCGCGGTAGACTCTCGACGAACCTGTGCCAACCCACCCCCTGACTTCCTCCCTGCTGGAGAGCGAAGAGCCGATTGCTGAGTTGCCCATGAAAGTCACTGATATCAAGACGTTTGTTGTCGACGGCGTGGCGCGGCCATGGACGTTCGTGAAGGTCGAGACAGACTCAGGGATCGTGGGATGGGGCGATTGCACAGAGTGGGACGCTTTTCCAGGCGTCGTGGCGATGGTCGATCACCTGAAGCCACTCGTAGTTGGCAAGGACCCCATGAATGGCCTCCGCATCTGGCATGACCTTGCCAACTACAACATGCGGCAGCACGGCGGTATCGCATGGAAGGCCATGGCCGGCATCGACTCGGCTCTATGGGACATCCGAGGCAAGCGGCTGGACGCACCCGTCTGGCAACTGCTCGGCGGCAAGGTGTGGGACGAGGTCCGCGTCTACTGGTCGCACTGTGGATCGTTCAGGGCGCGACACTCAGAGCGTCTTGGCACAGCACCTGTAGAGACTACAGACGACCTTCGCAAGCTGTCCGAAGAGGTGAAGGCCCGCGGCTTCACAGCGATCAAGACCAACATGATTCCGCTGAAAGACCTCCCGGAAGTGGAGTCGATGCGGATCAGCAAGACAGGCGGTGTCGCCAGCCCGGCTGCGATCGCAAACGTGCGCGGTGTCGTTGGCACGTTCAGGGACGCGCTTGGTCCCGATATCGGCATCGCGCTGGATGTCGCTCACAACTTCAAGCTGGGCGGCGCGATCGATATCGCACGCGCTCTTGAAGAGTTCAACATGATGTGGCTGGAGACGGAGACGTGGGATCCCGGCGCGCTGCGGACCGTACGAGAGTCGACTACTACTCGTATCTGCACAGGCGAGAGCCTGTTTGGTGTCGAGGACTACAAGCCATTCATCCAGCTATATGCGCAGGATGTGATCATGCCTGACCTTGCGTGGAACGGGATCACCGCGTCGCGGAAGATCTGCGATTTCGCTGCCGCATATGACACGTTCGTGGCGCCGCACAACACCCACGGACCGATCTGCACATTCCAATCGCTGCATGTCTGCGCTGGCAGTCCGAACCTGATGATCATGGAGATCGATGGCGACGATGCTCCCTGGCGCGATGACCTGTTGACGCATCCGTTTGAGTTCGAGAACGGCTATGTGAAGGTGCCTGATCGTCCGGGTCTTGGGACCGATGTGAAGGAAGATGAGCTGAAGAAGCACGCCTATTCAGGTTGACGATAGATGGCAACATCGGTTTTCAGCTACGAGTCGTACAGGACCCAAAACTTCAGGCAGGCTGACGTTCCGCCCTGTTATGAACTGTCTCGTTCGATAGCTCGACGCATTCCCTTGAGCATCCCACCGAAAACGAGGCTGTGGAGAGGGTAAAGCCCGAACCAGTAAGCGATGCCGAACACACCGCGCGGATCGAACGCCGCTGTCTGCACGATGCTTGTGCGTCCGTGCTCGGTGCTGGCTCTGAGGTCCAGCCACGCCTCCCCAGGCAATCGCATATCCGCCTTCAGCGTCAGCCGCTCTGGCCCTGCGCGCAGCACTGTCCAGAAGTCCAGGACGGCTCCGGGCTCTGGGGGATACTCGGTTTGATCAGTGCGCAGTCCCGGACCTCCGACCACGCGGTCCATTCCGCCGCGCAGACGCCACAGTCGGTCGCCCCAGAACCAGCCGTTCTCACCACCAATCCGAAAGATGACATCTGTTGCATCACTCTCGGCAGCATCGACTTCGATCTGCCTGCGCTCCACGAACTTTGTGCCGATTCGCCTTCGTTCGACGCCGTTCTCGCGTCCGTTTAGCTCATCCAGAAAAGCAAGCTCGCGGTTCTCTTCTTCGAGAGCTGACTTGATCGCGTTCTCGATGCTCATCGGTGCGATATCGAATGCCTTGAGGGCTGAATGATCGGCTACTACTGAGCTGTGCGCGGTGCTGTCGACGATGTTCTTGCCGATGCGATAGTGCGCAGGTGTGACGAGCTTCAGCCAGAGACTGGAAAGCCGCGGCGTGATCACCGGCACCGGGACCATGAGTCTCTTAAGCCCACGAATCCGGGCATAGGCGCGCATCAGTTCCGAATATGTGGTGACATCACGCGCGCCGATCTCGTAGACATGGCTCGCATCGCTGACCTCGGCCATAGACGCCAGGAGATAGGAGACGAGATCTCGGGCTGCGATTGGCTGCACAGGCATCCGCACCCAGCGAGGTGTGACCATCACCGGCAATCGCTCCACAAGAGCCCTGATCGCCTCGAATGGCATGCTCCCTGCGCCGATCACGACCGAAGCGCGGAACTCGGTGACAGGCACGCCGGTCGATCTAAGGATCTCGCCAACGCTGTGTCTGCTCTGGATATGGGCAGAGGTGTGGCCCGCATCGTCCTGCGCCAGCGCCCCGAGGTAGATGATGCGCTTCACACCTGTTCTTGCTGCGGCATCAGCAAAACAGCGGGCAGCTTCAGCCTCACGCTCGGCGAAGTCACGACCCTCGCCCAGGGAATGAACCATGTAGAAGGCGATATCTGCGCTGGAAAGGGCCGCAGTGATCGAAGCGCTGTCGGCGACATCTGCTTCGACGGGTCGAGTGCGCTCCGGCAAGCCGCGTGCCAGGCGCGAAGCATCGCGGGTGATGCAGCGCAACTCGCTCGCCTGGCTAGCGAGCGGACGTATCAGGAGGCCGCCAACGTATCCCGTTGCGCCTGTGAGAGCAATGACTGGTCGATCGTCCGTCATGCTGGCTCGCTGATGCTGCTTCACGGTCTGGATTGCGCCGGACTGTCCGAATTACCAGAGCCGCAGTTCAAGCTAAAACTGAGCATAGTATTTCCGGGTGTGCGCAAACAACATCTCGAGCTCGCTGTCGAATCGAATCAGCAGGGCTAAACTGTTGCGAAATCCGGTTAACCATCGACTCCATCGGATCAGGCAGCTGAGCAATGACAGTTCCATCATTCATCGATACGCATCACCACCTGTGGGATCTTGAGAACAACCGCTACCCGTGGCTGCAGGACGGGATCGACCATTTTGTTGGCGACTATTCGCCGATACGGCAATCGTTCCTGATCGACGACTTTCTACGTGGAGCAGAAGGGCTTCCACTTGAGAAGTCGGTTCATGTGCAGGCTGAGTGGGACCACGATGGCGATCCTGTTGGCGAGACGGTCTGGCTGCAGGGTGTTGCTGATGATCCTGCTTCCCGCGGTATGCCTAACGCGATCATCGGCTATGCCAATCTCGCTGATCCGGATATCGAGGAGACGCTGGCCAGGCACGCGGAGCATTCGAACTGGCGCGGCATAAGGCACATGCTCAACTGGTCGGACGATCCGGGTTTCAGGTTCGCTGAGCGCGGCGACTACATGCAAGATGAGCAGTGGCGCGCCGGGTATCGACTGCTGGCGAAGTTCGATGGCTCGTTCGATATGCAGGTGTGGCCGTGGCAACTGGTCGCTGGCGCAGCGCTGGCTCGCGAAATCCCCGAGGTTCCGGTTGTGCTGAACCACACCGGCATGCCGCGCGACTGGGACGATGAAGGCGTCGCCCTGTGGCGTGACGGCATGGGAGCGATTGCAGGCGCCGAGAACATCTCGGTCAAGATCTCGGCGCTCGGGATGATGAAGCCAGACTGGACTCCGGACGATATTCGCCCGTTCGTGCTCGACACTATCGAGATCATCGGGGTTGACCGCTGCATGTTTGCCAGCAACTTCCCTGTCGACAGCCTATTCTCTGACTACGCCACAGTCTGGCAAACATATGACGAGATCACGTCCGATTTTTCAGACACTGAGCGGTCAAAGCTGTTCCGAGAAAACGCCGAGCGTTACTACCGGATCTAGAGGTCTGCTCGCGGCTTTCTCACATCCTCGCGGAACAATTGGACCCGCAAAGACGTTTCTATGTGTAGCGGCATAGAAAATTCGGTCGCGGATTGAGCCTTCGGGCTTCCGTTATTTGTACTGCGAGGGACATTTTCATGAGATCACGATTCGGCTTGATGGCAGTCGCGCTGGCGATGCTTGTGGCGGCGGTGGCCTGTGGGTCCGGTGAAGCCGAGCCCACGCAGGCCGATCCGACTCAGCAGCCATCAAACCCCACGGTAGAGCCACAGGACTTCAAAGTCGCTTTCTCTGACAAAGAACGAGCCGAATTACCTGAGATCTCGGATTCGGACCTTGACCAGCTCGTCTCTGGCAACAACCAGTTCGCGATGGACATGTACGGCAAACTGGCCGACGGCGAAGCCGGCAACCTGTTCATGTCTCCGTACAGCATCTCACTGGCCTTGACGATGGCCTATGCGGGCGCATCGGGCGGCACTGCAGACGAGATGGCTGAGACGCTCAAGTTCGCTCTTTCTCCCGATCGGGTACATGCCGCGTTCAACGCCCTTGACCAGATGCTCGCTGCACGTGGCGATGATCTTGAGCTGGAGCCGGATGAGAAGTTCACTCTCGAGGTCGCCAACTCCATCTGGGGCCAGGACGGCTTCGAGTTCGAGCAGGAGTTCCTGGACACACTGGCGGAGAACTACGGCGCTGGTATGCGGCTTGTCGACTACATGGCTGCGGCCGAAGCTGCCCGCCAGGCGATCAATCTATGGGTCGAAGACAACACGAATGACAGGATCAAGGATCTGATTCCGCAGGGCGTGCTGACTCCTGACACGGTTCTGGTGCTCGCGAACGCGATCTTCTTCAAAGCGGCGTGGGCGAATCAGTTCGAGCCAGAGGCGACATCAGATGGCGATTTCACACTGCTTGATGGCAGCAAAGTGACGGCTGAGTTGATGCGGCAGACCGGTTTCTACGGCGTGACCACCGGCGAGAACTACGACGTAGTTGAGATGCCATACGTTGGCGAGCAGACGAGCATGGTCGTGATCATGCCGAATGAGGGCGAGTTCGACACGTTTGAGGCGTCATTGGACGCTGATCTGCTGGCATCGATCACTTCTGGACTGAGCCCCAAGAACATCGGTCTGCAGTTCCCGAAATTCCAGTTCGAGTCGAAATTTCGATTGCCCGAGCCACTAAAAGAGCTGGGCATGGAGCAGGCGTTCGACCCCCAGCGTGCGGACTTCTCAGCGATGCGCACGCCACCGCCAGGCCTGGTGATCACAGATGTCATTCACCAGTCGTTCGTTTCGGTCGACGAGGAAGGTACTGAGGCCGCAGCCGCGACGGCAGTGATCATTGTCACATCGGCGCCGATCGCTCCCGAGCCGTTCGTCGTGGACAGGCCCTTCATCTTCCTGATCAGAGACATCCCGACTGGCACGGTGCTGTTCATGGGCAGGGTGCTGGACCCGACAGCTGGCTAGGCCTGTTCGGGCAGCCAGCCCCATGGCCTTGGTCCGAAGTCGACCGGCATGACCTGGCCCGCGCGGACAGTGCTGACTGGCTTGAGCGCTAGCGAGCCCTTAAGCGTGGCGCCTGTCACGTCGCGGAACAGGAAATCGCCGCCAACAGCGTCGAGTATCGTGATGTCGGCGTCGTAGCCAACTGCGAGAGTTCCCGTCTCGTCATTAATGCCGATCACCTCGGCCGGCCGCGACGTGGTCATGCGGATCACGTCTTCGAGTGACACGCCGAGGGCCAGCATCTTGTTCATGCACTCGACAAGCGAGTGCGTTGGGCCTTCATGCCTGCTCATCTGCGTGAAGTCCGATGAGATCGTGTCAGGCATCAGCCCTTGGTCCATCACCTGCTTTGCCGAATCGAAGCTGAAGTTTGCCTTGCCTACCCCGACATCGAAGATCACCCCGCGCTCCCTGGCCACCTTCACCTCTGCCAGGAGATCGCCGCCCTTGAGCAGCGCGCCGACCTGGAAGCTCAGCGCGTGTGTCACGACGTCGCCTTCGGTCAGTACCTCTGAGAGCAGTCGCGGAGCCAGTTCTGCTGCCAGCGGATCCTGGCCGAGTATGTCGCCCACGTGAACCATCACGAATGCGCCGGTCTCTGCCTCGTTCGCGATCTGCCTGGCTGACTTTGGAAGATCGATGCCAAGAGCGCCGATGCCGGGGGTGACCATCCTCACCTTCACTCCCACGATCACGTCAGGACGTGCCTGGAGCGCCTCGACACTTGCTGGAATATCGATGTCTTCCGAGTCGCGCACTTCTGGAGCGCGTGTCACGCCAAGAGTGCCGACATTGAGGAGCGCGTATGTGCGCGTAAAGACGTTGGGAGCCACGAAGTTGGTGAAGCCGGCGATGTTGTACGCGCCAGTGGACCCGGCATCGAGCACCGTGGTGACGCCGGAGTGGACGCCTGCGATGTCGGCATCTCCCATCATGTCTTCACGGCCAGCCTTGCGGATTCCGGCTGCGACGTGCGTGTGCAGATCGATCAGCCCCGGTGTGACGATGAGGCTGTTCGCGTCGATCACTCGCGCGGCATCCGATGGATCGATGTTCGGGCCGATCTCGGTTATCTCTCCATCGTCAATCGCGATGTCCATGACGCCATCGAGGTTCTGCGATGGATCGAGCAATCGGCCGTTTGTGATCAGGAGGTCTGTCATTCTGACTTGTGTCCCGTGTTAGAAGTCGAGGTTGTGCGGGTGAAGGCGATCGGATTTTGTCACGTGCCAGAGGCCACTGCACGGCTAGATGCCAAGAACTGCGCCATCGATGTCCGGGTTGCCGTTGATGAAATCCCGTGCGGGCATAGGCTTCTTGCCCTCTGGCTGAACGGTCGTCAGCTCCAGCTCCCCATCACCGGTCGAGACGAAGAGCCTGCGATCGCGGACTGATGCCTGTCCGGGCGCGCTCCTGGTTACATCAGACGAGATTCCAGCCTCTATCAGCTTGAGGTTGCGCCCTTTGAATGATGTGAACGCGCCTGGCCACGGATCGAAAGCACGAGTCATTCGCTCGATGCGGGCTGCACTCTGCTGCCAGTCGACCTCACCGTCTGACTTCTCGATCAGACTCGTGATCGTCACCTTCGATTCGTCCTGCGGTACCGGCTCTAGCGAGCCTGCCCCCAGGGCGGAAAGAGTCTCGGGGAGCATCTGCGCGCCAACTCCGAAGAGGCGCGCAGTCAGCTCACTCGTTCGCTCTGTTCCGTTGAGAGTTACCGGCTCCGATTGAGCGAGCAGCGGACCGCTGTCCATCCCTTCATCGAGAAGCATGAGGGTGACGCCGGTTTCGGGCTCTCCATCGAGAATGGCGGTTGCCACAGGACTTGGCCCGCGGTGACGCGGCAGCAGTGACGGATGGATGTTCAGGGTGCCGAGACGCGGGATAGAGAGGACTTCAGCGGGGAGTATGCGGCCATACGCCACAACGACAAACGCATCGGCGTTGAGGTCGCGTAGCTGTTGCTGCACTGACTCCTGTCGAAGGCCGCCTGGAGTTTCGACGCGCAGGCCCAGCGACTCCGCCGCGACCTTCACCGCGGTCGGTCTGAGCTGTCGCGAGCGGCCGGCGGGACGGTCCGGACGAGTGTAGACGGCCGCGATCTCATGCCCCGCGGAGACAAGGGCTTCAAGGGCTGGAACGGCGTCTGGTGGAGAGCCGAAAAACGCGATCCGGGAGGTCAACAGACACCCCTTTCAGGCCATGGAGACCACTGAATCGCACTCATGCGGCGCGGACTGACTCCGGTGTGGGAAAAGTTGCGGGTTTGAGGCATGATTTCGCTGGTTGTTAAGTTTAGTTTGGGGGATGGTGTGGGCCGGGGAAATTCGGTTGATAACTCTCAAAAACGACCCCGTTTTGGGGGTTGTCAGACCGTTGTTAACCCATGTTATCGTTCCGGTGCGTCGGGCTCGGTGGATGCGTTTCCAGCCCCACAGCCTGTACGCCGTAAACCTTATTCATCAACGGTCAATTTCAACCGCGCTGGCGCAGCGGTGCGGACTAGCTTTGCCTTTTTCTGCAGGGGGTTGCAACTGGAAACGATAACTGCTTCTCAGCTGTGGGCTGCCGCTCTCGGGCAACTGGAGTTGGATCTGCCGAAGTCCAGCTACGATGCCTGGTTGAAGAACACGGAAGCCGGGGGACTGCGAGGCGGAGTGCTGACGGTGCTCACTCCGAACTCCTTTGCAGCAGAGATGCTTGAGAAGCGGCTATCTGGTTCTGTTGAGCAGGCGCTTGAGGCGGTCGGCCGGGAGCAGCTCGAAGTCAGGTTCGCTGTGCGCGGCCAGACAGGCGCGATCAATGAGATCGAGAACTGGGAATCTGAGGAAGACTCGCCACGAGACAGTGCCAGTGTTCCTGCGTTTCGCAGCCAGACGTCTCGCTTCAAGCCAGATTTCACATTCGAGTCCTGGGTGGCCGGGCCGTCGAACCAGCTTGCACATGCCGCTGCTCTGCAGGTCACAGAAAACCCTGGCTCCGCGTTCAATCCGCTCTATGTGTATTCATCGGTAGGTCTTGGCAAGACGCACCTGCTCCACGCCATCGGCCAGGTGCTCGCCAGCCGGAGCATGTCTGTGACCTACGTGAGCGCCGAGCGGTTCACCAACGAATACATCCGTGCGATCCGCGAAGGCAAGACAGAGGACTTCAGAGACCGCTACCGGGGAGCTGAAGCGCTGCTCGTTGACGATATCCAGTTCATAACCAGCAAGCCCCAGACGCAGGAAGGCTTCTTCCACACCTTCAACGAGCTGCACATGTCTGGCCGCCAGATCGTCATCTCCGGCGATCTGCCGGCAGAGAAGATCAACCTGGAGTCACGAATTCAGTCACGCCTGGCCGGTGGACTGATTGTGGACATCCAGCCGCCCGACTACGAGACGCGCTACGCAATCGTTGAGCACAAGGCTCGGGCGCGTGGCTGCGACTTGCCTCCAAGGGTTATAGAGGTGCTTGCTGCGGCATCTGTGAGCAGTGTGCGGACACTGGAAGGCGGGCTGAACCGGGTCATCGCCTTCGCGCAGCTTACGCAGGCTGAGGTGGATGTTGAGCTGGCTGAGCGTGCGCTCGAGAGCATCGGCTCCAAGAAGCCGCTGGAGTTCCCTGAGCCGACCGCTGTGATATCTGTCGTGGCGAGCCACACCGGCGTTCCAGAGACATCGATCATCGGCAACAGGCGCGATCGTCGCACGTCTGCGGCAAGGCGTCTTGCAGCGTACCTGCTCAGGGAAGAGAGCAAGCTCACAGCCAGCGGGGCCGGGCAGGCACTGGGCGGCAAGGACCACTCGAGCATCCTCTACGCGCAGAAGAAGTTCGAGCAGGAGCATGCCGAGTCGGCGGATCTGAGGAAGCTCACCGCCGAGGTACGGGCCGCGCTTCGCTAGACCGTCCGTAGTGGCTTGTATGGCGTACTGGACGCCGTCTACCAGGTCTCAACTGTCCGCTTGTCCAGTTGATCAAAGTCCCACTCAGCGCCCCAGCCGGGGCCATCTGGCGGCGAGATGTAGCCGTTCTCTGGCGTGACCGGGTTTTGCAGACCGAGTGACCGTCCTGCGGCGTCGTGCCATCCGCCCGGGAAGAACTCGTAGAAGCTGGTGTTCTGGATCGAGCAGAGCAGGTGGGCATGCACGAGTCCCCAGAGCCCACCGACGCCGTTCAGCTCTATCGTCGTCCCGTGAAGCTCAGCCAGGTGCGCCAGCTTCATTAGCTGGGTCGTTCCGTGCCTCGCGTTGCCGCGGATCATGTCCGTAGCGCCCGAGATGAGCCACTGCGCGCACATATCGGTGTCGTACATGAACATCTCTGTTGCGAGAACCGGGATGTCCAGGCGCTCGCACAGCTTGATCAGGATGTTCTGCTGCCGCTCGGGCAGCGGCTCCTCGAACCAGAGATAGTCAAGCTCTTCAAGCGCTTTGCCTACTTTGATCGCCTCATCGAACGTGTAGATGCCAACGCAGTCGTGCATGATCGCGATATCTGGGCCCACCGCATCGCGCGTCGCTGTCAGCCATCGAATGTTCTCGTTCGCCGGGTGATAGAAGTGGTCTTTGACTCCAGTGAATCCTTGCTCGACGGCAGCGCGGGCATCATCCTGCGCCTCTTCGATGCTCATGCCGCGGATGTTGTAGTAGGCAGGCATGCGCTCACGCACACGTCCCAGCAACGCGTATACCGGGAGACCGGCGGCTTTGCCAGCGATGTCCCACAGGCAGTTGTCGAACGCCCCGAACCAGCCGGGCGCGCGGTACAGCCAGCGAGTTCCCTGGTGCAGCTTCTGGTAGAGGAGCTCGCGGTCGAACGGATTCGATCCGACCACCTGCTGGCGCAACTGCTCGACATCGTGCCGGTTAAGGCGCTACGCGCTATCAAGCAAGGCTGTGCAGATTCCCTCGATGCCTTCGTCTGTCTGCACGCGCATGATCAGCTCGTGCGATTTGCGGTCAGTGTTGCCTGATCCTGACGAAGGCGGGCGCTGGCCGGGGCGTGGCTGCGCTGAGTGCATCCACCGTTCACGGTGCTGGCCATCCATTGTGACGAGGTCGAACATGCGCTCAGGCGCATCCGCTTCGACGATGTGGACCTTGATACCGGTGATTTTCATAGCTACTTGCCTTGAGCAGAACGCGGTTGGACGGGCCCGGAGGAGTTGCGGGCTGCGAGCGATCCGATGACGCCCCCGTCAACCGCCAGGGTCTGACCGGTGACATATGCGGCCTGGTCACTGCATAGCCAGGTAACAGCTTCGGCGATCGTGTCCGACTCAGCGACGTACTGCATCGGGATGGCACCTGAAAGGCGCTCCTTTGACGAGGAATTGCTGGCGAAATTCGCTTCCATGATCGGTGTCATGATGAAGCCAGGTGCGATGGTGTTGACTCGAATGCCGTCAGGCCCGAATTCGTAGGCAGCAGAGTTGGATAGACCGATCACGCCGTGCTTGGACGCCGTGTATGGAGCGCTGGGGCCGCCTCGCAGGCCGAATAGCGACGAGTTGTTGACTATGGCTCCTCCGCCGGCTTCGAGCATCGCCGGTATCTGGAGCCGCATGCACATCCAGACGCCCTTCAGGTTGATGTTGACGGTGTTGTCCCAGTCGGCTTCCGAGACCTCAAGCCACCTGTTGGTGAAGCGAGCGCTTATGCCCGCGTTGTTGAATGCGCAGTTCAGCTGACCGTACTCGCTCAGCGTGTGATCCACCATGCGCTGGACATCGCCCCAGCGAGCGACATCTGTCTGGATGAAAGATGCTGTGCCGCCGTTGTCGCGGATTTCGCGAACGGTCTCGCTTCCCTCTTCTTCGCGTCGTGCTGCGACAACAACACTGGCGCCTTCACGTGCGAACTGCAGCGCGGTCGTCTTGCCCATTCCTGAGCTTGCGCCAGTGACGATCGCAACTCGATCCTCAAGCCTTCGCGCCATGTTGTTCTCCCTGTGATCTGCCCGGCTACTGTTTGATCGGCAAGGATAGGCGAGGCAGGCTAAGGGTCAAGCGCCTACTCTTCCCAGCGGCGGCCTCGCATCGCGACCATTGCAGGGTCGACGCGGCCGCCGAGTCCGGGACCGTCTGGAATGACGAACTCGCCGCTTTCGATCTGCTCGAACGGCTCCATGACTTCTCTACGCCACTCCGCCTCGTAGACCGCGTGCTCAAGTGGCAACTGCGGGCCGAACGCCGTTGTCGCGTGCGCGCTGGCGAGGAGCGAGAGCGGTCCTGAGGGACAGTGCATCGAGACAGAGCCTGGATGGCCAGGTTCGAGCTCCACGCCGATGCGATACGCCTCGACGGGCCCGCCACAGAACTTCACGTCCGGCATCACGATGTCCAGTACGTCTTCTTCGATCAGGCGCTTGAAGATCGCCACTCCGTATCCCATCTCGGCGCCGGCGTTTGGCAATGGCGATTTCTCGTGGATCTGGCGCATGGCCTCTGTGTCGCCGACCGGATCAACCGGCTCTTCGTACCAGCCTGCGCCTGCCGCCGCCAGCTCGTCTCCAAGGGCAAAAGCGGAGTTCATATCGAATCGGGAATGACAGTCGACATACAGCGTACGATCGCTGCCTACAGCCTGTTTCGCCGCTCGCACCCTCTCCAGCCCAGCCTCTGCGCAGTACGGCAAGCCATTGCCCTCGTGCGGGGCGTTGCATTCGTCAAATGGAGCGCACTTGGCGGTGGTGAAGCCCTCCTTCATCGCACGCTCGGCCATCTTCGTGAACGAGTCTGGCGACCTGTCCACCGGCCCGCGGTCGTCTGGCAGCATTGACCGATTGATGTTGGCGTAGAGCCTGACCCGATTAGAGGCGGTTCCGTCGTGGCCGTGCTGTGCCCGAATATATGCATGAAGTGGCAGATTGGCGCGTTTTGCCAGGGCGTCGGCAGTAGCGCAGCGCAGTCCGCTGACCGCGGTAGCAAGCAGCCTGTCGGCTTCGAGATCAGCAGGCGTCAATCCGTTGAAGCGAAGAACATCGTCATCTGATTCAATCTTCTCACCACGCATCCTGTTGGCCAGCCGGGCGACGACCGGCGCAACACTGCGGTCCAGCTGCGTAGAAGTGATCTCTCCAGAGCCATAGAGATCGTCGGCGTCGGAGAGCACGAAAGAGACCCAGTCAGTGTTGCCGCGTACGTGGATGGACTGAAACTCGAGCTCTTTTGGACTGAACCAAATTTCGGACATTCTGCTCCTGTTCTGCGCCTCGGCCGTTACTGACGATAGCGTCTTGCTGGGCGATCAATAGCTGGAAGCCGCAAGCATATTCTCAAACTGCCCGGCGCGGCTAATCCGGGCTGTTGAGCCAGATTGACTGGCGGCTGAAACGCAATGCTGGCTAGATCTCGACGCGGTTGGCGTTGAGGTAGTCCATGTTCATCTCGATGCCAAGACCAGGCGCGTCTGGCATCTTGAGCGTGCCGTTCGAGTTGTCGAGAGGCGTCTCGATGAAGGCGTTGTACTTGCTTAGATCGGCGTTTCCTGTTTCGACTCTGTAGAAGTTCGGAACCGTCATCATCACGTGAGCGCCTGCGAGCACATTGATCGGTCCGCTGGCATCGTGCGGAGAGACCGGCACATAGTAGGTTTCGGCCTGTGCTGAGATCTTCTTAAGCTCAGTGATGCCGCCTGTCCACGTGACATCCGGCATGATGTAGTCGGCCAGCTTGTTCTCGAAGACCTGCACGAACTCCCAGCGTGTGTGCAGCCGCTCGCCAATCGAGATGGGCGCGTTGACCTTCTCTCGCACCTGGGCGAGCGCGTGGTAGCTCTCCACTGGCACAGGCTCCTCGAACCAGTCGATCTGGCCAGCGTCTTCGAGCGCGAGGCACATACGGATCGCTGTCGGAACATTGAACCGGCCGTGAGCATCGATCAGGATCTCGATATCGGGACCTGCGAACTCTCGAGCTGCAGCGGTTATCTCACGTGCGATACGCTCGCCCTTGCGACTCATCGCTCCATCCAGATAGCCATCGTTGCGCTGGTTCTCTGCCTCCAGGTGTGGGAATGGATCGAACTTCATGGCTGTGTGGCCTGAGTCGACGATCTTGCGCACCTCTTCCTCGATACGCTCGCGCCAGTTCTCGTCGTTCCATCCGGTCTGATCTGGATGTGTGTAAAGAGAGATGTCGTCGCGCACCTTGCCTCCAAGCAGCTCGTAAACAGGAAGGCCGAGTTGCTTGCCTCGAATGTCCCACAGCGCGATGTCGAGGCCGCTCACTACGTGACTGGTTGCCCCGCGGGAGCCCATGTAGGTGAAGCTACGGAAGACCTTGTGCTAGATGCGCTCGATGCGGTTCGCATCTTCGCCAACAAGCAGGTCGTTCAAACCTCGGATGATTCGAGCTACAGCGCGGTTGGCGACGAGTGTTGTTGTGGTGATCTCGCCCCAGCCTGTGACTCCCTCATCGGTCTGAACCTCGACAAAGAAGTACTCGCCCCAGAACGAGCCTTCAACCTTTACGAGCCATGGGTTTATCGACGTGATCTTCAAGTTCAGTCTCCGCTTGCCTGGGCCGTTTCTGCCAGCCTGTTTGCCAGTTCGGCACATTGTGGCACGGGCTTGCAGATGACGATGGCTCCTGCCGATTCCCATGACTCCCAGTTCGTGCCGACATCGAGGTCTACGATTGCTCGCTGGACCTCCAAGAACTGGTTGTACCGCACTCTGAGCAGTTCGTACTCCGTATTGCCGCGGGGCACCGCGATCACAGCTTTCATACCTTCGAACTCTCCGCGGATCGTTCGCACACTGCGGTTGATGGCGTTCCGTTCAATCACGAATCCGGCCTCGGTTGCCCAGTCAACGTATCGCTCATCTCGCGGCCTGGAATCGATGAGGCCAAAGAAGCCTGTCACGATTGCCATGACTGCAAGCGCAATGAGGGCGACGACAACTAGCCCGATGATGATTGCGAGCCAGTTGGCAGGGGATTTCGGTGGACGAGGGCCGGGTGTTCGCGCCCAGAGGTTGCGAGGCCGGAACGGCTTGAATCGGAACGGGTACTGCGCGCCACCGCCGCCGGGGTGAAGCAGGATGTTTGGAGTCAGTGATCGCATTCGGTTCATTGACGCGCCATTGCAAGGTGTGCGCTACGCTCGGACAAGATATACGACTGCAGCACAGGAGGGATCGATGGCCGCGAAGAAAGTGCTTGTGACAGGAGCGACAGGCCAGGTTGGCTACCTCGTCTACTCAAGATTGATGTCGCAGCCTGATCTCTACGATGTGTACGGCGTAGATCGCGAAGAACAGCCGTCTGTGCGCGTACCGGGATCATGGTCACTCGATCTCCCCGAAGGCCGTTTCAAGAGATGCGATCTCAGTGACTTCGACGCTGTGTCCGAAGCTGTTGCGGGAATGGATGTTGTTGCTCATCTCGGCGCAGATCCCGAAGGCCGAGAGTGGGATTCGGTTCTGAACAACAACGTGATAGGCACATACAACGTTTTCGAGGCAAGTCGGCAGGCGGGCGTTTCAAGAGTTGTTGGCGCAAGCAGCATCATGGTCTCGGAGGGGCACCGAGAGCAGGAGCCTTATCGCGCGATGATGGAGCGCCGATTCGATGACATTCCGGCTGAGCCAGAACCCATTTCGCCATCGATACCTGCGGAGCCACGCGGCATCTACGCTGCTTCGAAAGTGTGGCTTGAGTCGCTGGCGCGCGTGTACTCGAACACGCATGGCATGTCCTGCATCTGCATACGTATTGGACAGGTTGAGCGTGATCGGCCTCGTCCGCCACAGGGCGCCGACATCTATGTTAGCCAGCGGGACATCACGCAGATCTGGGAGAAGGCGATCGCGGCGCCCGATCATGTTCGCTTTGGCATCTTCTACGGGATGTCAGACAACCAGCTCAGGTGGACGGATATCAGCGCGGCTCGTGAGGTGCTCGGGTACGTCCCGGAAGACCGTGCCGAGGATGGGCATGATTACGACTCTCAGGCCACGCGCTGAAAAACGTAGCTTGAAGCTGTTTGCACGTATCCGAAGCCGCGACCTCGTTCGCGTACCTTCTCGATCGTTATATCCACGTCACCCTTCGGCACAAAGTACTCGCCCGGGCTGCGTTTACTGATCGAGAATCGCTCACCTCGACGGTTGATCGCAGCGATGAGCTTGAAGCCAGGGTCGAGATTCGCCAGCGTGGCGTCGCCGTGGCTGTCGTTAACAAGCAGCAGGCCATCGGGCTTGAGGTGCTGCTTGCACGTCGCAGACACTAAGCCCGCGTACTGCGAGATCAGAAGATCGAAGTGGCCTGTGTGCTCGTCTATCGGTTCCTCATAGCTCTGGTGATGGAATCTGAAGCTGGCGGAGGCAGCGTACTCCTTGCGAGATTCGATGTACCCGGCCAGTTTGGGATCGGCGAAGAATTTCGGGCAGCGCCGGTCCATATCCACGTACACGACCTCTGGAAGTACGAACGATGGTGCGATATGAACAAAACTGCCCGGATATATCGCAGAGGCAACGCTGAACTCGCTAGCCAGGAGACGGAACAGGTTCACACGCTCGTCGTCTTTGCTGACGAAAAACCTGTCGTAGAGCGCAGGAGCATCCATCCGGCTTTGGCCTATGCCCCCGCCGGCTTTGCCCGATGCTTCGCAAACCGGTCGCCGTTGATGAACTCGTCGAGCTGGATCTTCTCGCCTCCCATGTCGTTGGACACGTTCGCAGCCAGCACTGCGGCAAGCGAGTTGATCGAGCTTTCGAACGTGTTGCGCAGCAGGTCAGGCTTTGCCAGGGTTACCGCCTCTGCGAATGCCTTTGAGAGATCGGTAGTGCTCTCTGCCCCCATTGCGACGTCGTGCGGTCCCGGGGAGATCACCTTTCTCACCTGGTCCAGCGTCGGATTGCTCTCGGGCGGCCAGTCGCCATCGAAGTGATAGTCGACGAAGTCGTCCTCCAGCTTGATCGTACCGTGCTCCCAGATGATGCAGTCGAAGCGGCCATTGAAGTAGGAACGGGCGGGCTTTGTAAACAGGATCGTGCCCATCCCACCCTTCTCGAAGCCGTAATTCACCGAGTAGTAGATCGGGTTGTCGCCCTCAGTCTCGTGCAGGTTCCGCGGACGCTCCACGTAGTTCGCCTGCACCCACTTCACATCATCGTCTGACCAGTAGCGCATGATGTCGGTCTGGTGAATCCCCGCCTCGACGACCGAAGTGCCTGACCAGGCACGGTTAGCCGTCCACACGCGATTGGCAGGTCCGCCCTGCTCTTCTGTGCGAGTGTGCTTCACGCCGTGACCTTCGACCGCTCCCTCTGAGATCATGGTCATCGATGCGATCCACTTGTCGGCCAGGTAGTTGCGGATGTCGGTGTAGCCGCGGTCGTGACGCATCTGGAAACCGCACATCGAGAGCACGTCGGCGTTCTTGATGGCCTCGTTCTGCCTCAGGACATCGTCCAGCCACAGCGACTGAGGCTTCTCGGCGAATATGTGAATGCCTTTGCTGGCTGCGTACTCGATCTCGCCTCGGTGCTGGTTGGGCGGCATGACGAACCAGATGGCGTCTACGCTGCCGCTGTCCATCAGCTCACGAACGGATGAGAACTTGCC
>JANQIZ010000223.1 GCA_028281895.1 Dehalococcoidia bacterium | reverse complement strand
AAGAAGGTATACGGCGCTTCGTGGCTTGGTACCGCGACTATTACGCTACACAGCCATAACAGCATGGGAGGATTGACTGCTACAGGGATTCTAAATGCGTTCGTGCCTGCTCACTAGGCTACGATGTAGCTTCGTTTTCACCACGTTCATAGCCCCGACCAACTCCACTGTACATGAAGCCTACCGCCTCAGCGATCGCCTACGCCGGCTTAAGCAGGGCGAGATGCCGAGCTATAAGCCGGGGCTCGACTTCACTGGCAACCCCTCTTGGTCCGAAAAATGGTACCTTTCCCAAAGGGAACGCCCCTTCGGATCAATACACATTGAGCGAAATGGTCGCTGTAGGCTCTTAAGGTATCACCCAAGCTTCTGGAATTGATCGCATTGATGATCCGACTATGGATGGCGTTACGCACTTCCATAGGGACCCTTGGGAACTTACCCTCATCGGCGACCGAAAGACTCATGCGGCCTCAAGAAATGTGCTCCCGCTGCGGCCATTGCCTCCAATTCAGATGAGCGTCGCAATTACTTTTGACGGGAAGCTCGCGGGAGCGCGTCGATTGCGACGGGGACGATAATCTTGGGTCTTGTTGGACATTCCGAGCTATAGATCCGATCGCTTGCATTGGGGCCCTCCGTTCGTGGGAGTGAGCTCCATGACTACGATAGTGTCGAGGTCGGCAAGCACGCATCCTCGGCCCGTGTCAATAAGACCCATAACGAGAGCGGATTGATGAGGAAAAATGCTTCTATCGAGCACGATGTATTCAAAGTCGTTCTCGCTGACAAACCTCTCAAATGCACTCACCGTCGCAAGTCTCCTAGCATGTGCTAGTGCTAACTGGCTACTCACGTTAACGAGCAGATCCGGGCGCAACCATAGCCTGTAATAGGTAAGCAAGAGAATACGCGCATTGTCAGGCGCATCCTCATTCACAGCTTGATGAGCTTGGAAGTATGCATTGCTTGCGAACAAGGTACCTTCGGCAGGATTGGCTAAGTATCTTGCTGTCGCGCCGGTGCTGAATGACACGAAGCGATCGTGGACGTGCCAGGGAACCAGGAGCAGTGTTGCTAATGTCGCCGTGAATACGGCGTGAGAAAGCAAACGGCTCGTACGGCTTGCCTCAATCGCCACTGCCGCGGCCGGTATGGATAACGTCAGCAGCGTCGCCAGTATGTACCGCGGCTGGAAAACAGATGGCAATAACACGAGCCAGCATGAGAGCCCGACGAGCGTGCCGACCGACAGTGCAACGAGCCTCGTGTTTCTGGATATGGCACGCCAGCTCATGAGCAACAATGGTACGAAGGCCAGGATCAGAGGAGACAGAGTTCCGTACTGGGCCCAGTATCGCCCATACGTGAGGGCGAACGGATAAGTGGCAATTAGCCACAGTGTCGTATCGGGCTGAAACCACGCCGAGGCTGCCGGATTTGACAGGAAGACGTCGCCGGTGAGGAAGAGGTTCTTCACAACGAATGGAAGGAAGCCAACGGTAAACGCAACGATATAGATAAGTGAGTTCTCTGTGACCTGTAGGGACGCTCGCCACACTCCGTCCCAACGAGTTGCGCGCAATTCGGCGAGTGCACTCGTTAATGGTGTCCACGAGACCAGCAACAACAAAGCTGGAACGATGACCACTATGTACGACGCCTTGCTGACCGCCGCGAACCCGCTGAAGACGCCAGCAAGGATCACGGAAGCCACGTGTCCTTCTGCGCGCCATGCAGCTAGCGCAAAGATCGTCGCCACTAAAGCGGGCCCCACTGCATACAGGTCGGTTTTGCCGCTGCCCCACAAGGCAATCGCGGCTGAAGAGGTCAGGGCCATGACCACGGCGAGAAGCGCACCCCTGCGAGGCAGTGCGCACAGCCGAGCTGCGCCATAGAGCGCGGCCAGAGTGGGTGCAAAATTCACCCAGGAGTAAACTCGCCCTGCGCTACCTGGAATACCAATCAGCGATAGGATCGTCACCAAGATTTCGCCATGCAGGCCAAACCAACTGAAGGATTCATATCCCCGCAGTGGAAGGAGTTGTCCCGTGTATGCGGTAACCTTCGAAATCGCCATGTAAAAGGCGACAGCATCACCTTCCATAGGGGCGCCAAGGGTTGTTACTCCATAGGCGTACAGACTGGCCGTCAAAAGACTGATCAACTTCCAGGAGGCAGGTGCTTGACGCCAGGCGACGGCGGCAGATCGAGCGCTGCTGACGACGTCCTGACGGCGCTTCCAGAGCACGGCGAGTCCCGCAGCGCCTCCCAGCGCCAAAGCAGGGAATATTGCGATTGGCGTAAGCCAGCCGCCGATTGCAATGAAGGTAAATGATGTAACAATCAGGCACTGGCCCAGAAAGTACGCCGTGACAACCCAAAGGAAAGGCGGAAGCTGAGGAAGATGACTCCTGAAGGCTCC
>JANQIZ010000327.1 GCA_028281895.1 Dehalococcoidia bacterium | reverse complement strand
CACCGATCTCGACCGGGTGGACTGTGACCTGTGACTCCGGGATGCGGAGCATGCCTGCCGTCTGGTCACGAACTGCGAACATGCCCTGGGTGCTTGACCACGCAGTCACGTGCCCGCTCTCGTCCCAGATCGCCGTAGCGTTGTGCGGCTCGATGTAGCCCTGGTGGACCATCTGGAGAGTGAATGTCCTCTCCACAACGAGGTCAGACTCTGCGAAGCCGCTATCGATATCACCGAACTCGTGCCTGAAGTGGGTTGCAACGTTGGTGTTCGCAACCTCTTCGCCGAGGTGGTTTCCAACGAGGCCTTCCACCAGGATCGGAGCATCAGGAGCCATCGCCTCATCCACGTTGCGGACCGGAGTAAGTGGCTCGTACTCCACCTTGATCAGCTTCGTAGCCTCAAGCGCAGTGTTGCGGTCTGTTGCGGCAACCGCGGCAACGGCATGGCCCTTGTATAGAACCTTGTCTTTAGCAAGAAGATTCTGGGTGTCACGCTCGAAGTTGACCACATCCTCGCCAGTGTCGATCTCGCCTGATTTGGGAGTCGGGAAATCGGCATTGGTTGCAACCGCGAAAACACCTGGAGCAGCCTCGGCTGCAGAGGTGTCGATGCTCTTGATACGAGCATGCGCATGAGGGCTTCTCAGGATCTCTCCCCAGATCAGCCCTGGCACCTTCACATCGCCTCCGTAAACGGCGCGGCCTGTGACCTTATCCAGGCCATCGTGGCGAATAGGCTCGGTGCCAACGACCTTGTAGTCGCCTTTGGGTTCGAAAGTCTGGACCATGTATGCCTCCCGGCCAAAACGGCCTTCGGATCCTGTTGACGTGCACGGTTAGCCCGACTTTCGCGCGAAGCCGGGCAAGATCAGTAAAGAGCGAAGCGCGCCTAATCTTAAACCACACGGCCGGGCATCTGTTGTCCAGAAAGCCCGGCCGCGGTTAAAGCTATGTTTCGAAGCGCTGGCTAGCCCTTCTTGTCGAGCGCATCGATGATGCGTCCGGCGTTCATCGGGGTCTCGTAGAGCCGCACGCCAACCGCATCCTCGATAGCGTTCGCCACAGCGGGAATTGGCGGGCAGATCGGCACTTCGCCGACTCCGCGCACACCGAACGGGTGGATCGGGTTCGGCACCTCGACGATCACCGTCTCGATCATCGGCAGGTCAAGAGTTGTAGGCATGCGGTAGTCGAGGTAGCTCGAGTTCACCATCGTGCCTTCATCGTTCATGAAGTACTCTTCGTTGAGCGCCCAGCCGATGCCCTGTACGGCTCCGCCCTGGAGCTGTCCTTCGACGTACGAAGGGTGAATCGCCTTTCCGACATCCTGGATCGTCGTGTATCGCACAACATCCGTCTTGCCGGTCTCGGGGTCGATCTCCAGGTCACAGATGTGCGTGCCAAACGCGCCACCCGCAGCCTCAAGGTCAACGGCTCCAGTTGTGTTAACCGGACCGCCCGTGTCGTTCAGCTTTCCTGCAAGCTCCTTGAAGGTGATCTTCAACTCGGTATCAGCGATAGAGCTGAATATGCCTGAGTCGAACTGAACGCCGTCAGGATCGATGTCCCAGAGAATGGCAGCACGCTGCTTCAGCTCATCCACCATCGAGTTCGCAGCCTTCCATGCCGCGTAGCCCGTGGCATAGGTGGTGCGGGAGCCACCAGTCACATCGGTGTATCCGATAGTGTCGGTGTCTGCGACTGTAGGTCGCACGTCCTCGGCTGGAATGCCGAGCACTTCAGCAGCCTGCATCGAGATCGACGCTCTTGTGCCGCCGATATCGGTCGATCCTTCAACAAGCTCAACTGTGCCGTCTGTGTTCAGCGCGAGGTTCACGCTCGACTTGAGGCCGACGTTAAACCAGTAGCCGGAAGCGATTCCGCGGCCGCGCTTGTTGCCCGGCTTCGAAGGCTCTCCGATCGGCGAGTTCCAGTGGTCGGTCGCCTTCGTGGCCTCCAGCACTTCCTGCATGCCGATGCGAGGGAAGACGACGCCGTCGCCGCGCCGCGTGCCTTCCTGTGAGGCGTTGTCGACGCGGAACTGCATCTTGTCGAAGCCTGCCTGATCGCAGAGCTCATCGACAGCAGATTCCATTGCGTATGCGGCCTGTGGCGAGCCCGGTGCGCGGTATGCAGCAGCCTTGGGCTTGTTGACGACCACGTCCCATCCGTCGATACGAGTGTTCGGTATGTCATAGCAGGCGTACAGGCACATCGCTGCGGGGCCGATCATCGCGCCAGGGTATGCGCCGGCTTCGAGCTTGATATCGCCCTCTGCAGCGATGAGCTTGCCGTCACTTGTGGCTCCCAGCTTCACCTTGAGCACACCACCCGGAGCAGGGCCGCTGGCCTCGAACACGGAGCGGCGCTCCATGATTCCCTTGACCGGCCGTCCGCCAGACTTCTTCGAGAGGATTGCGGTGATCGGCTCAAGGTAGATCGGGATCTTGCCGCCAAATCCTCCGCCAATCTCCAGTGGAGTCACCTTCAGGCGTGATTCCGGCATCTGCAGGATTCCAGCCGTCTGGGTCCGCACCGGGAACGCCCCCTGCGTGCTCGTCCAGATTCGAATCCTGTCTTCCTGGTCCCAGATAGCTGTCGCGTTATGAGGCTCGATGTAGCCCTGGTGAACCATCTGCATCGAGTACTCACGCTCAATGACATGGTCTGCCTTTGCGAATGCGCCCTCGACATCACCAAACTCGTGACGAATGTGCGTAGCCATGTTGGTGTTGCGCACCTCGTCGCCGAGGTCGTCGCCAACAAGCTCTTCCAGAATCACTGGACCGTCGTCAGCAAGAGCATCACGCACATTCGTGGCGTTTGGCAGAACCTCGTACTCGACCTTGATCGCATCAGCAGCCATCTCGGCGAGGTATCGATCAACTGCGGCGACGGCAGCGACTGCATGGCCCCTGTAGAGAGCCTTCTCGTCAGCCATGATGTTGTCTGCCGCCCACTTCAGGTTGGCAGCGCCTTCACCAAGGTCAACGATCTTGTCGTCGTGCTTCGGGATGTCTGCGCCAGTCATAACGGCGAACACACCGTCCATCGCCTCGGCAGCCGAGGTGTCGATGCTCTTGATGCAGGCATGGGCGTGCGGACTGCGTACGACGACCGCCCAGAGCATCCCGGGCAGCTTGATGTCAGCGCCGTAGACAGCGCGGCCTGTGACTTTGTCCAGGCCATCGTGGCGAATCGGGCGGGTGCCAATCACCTTGTAGTCGGACTTTGGCTCGAAAGTGCTAACCATTCACTTCGTCCTTTGGTTTGTGCTCACAGGGCGCTTCGGCCCATCAACTTCAAGCAGGATTGTGCCTGCTATCCAGCGGCGGCGGCCTTCTGAACCGCACGCACAATCTTGTCGTAACCGGTGCAGCGGCAGAGGTTGCCAGCCAGCCAGTGTCTGATCCTGCCCTCGCTTGGGTTTGGCTCGTTGTCGAGCAATCCCTTAGCAGCTACGAGGAAGCCAGGAGTGCAGATTCCGCACTGCAGGGCCGCCTCTTCGAGGAACGACTGCTGCAGCGGGTGCAGGCCTTCGGGTGTAGCAAGTCCCTCGACAGTGGTGACGGACTTGCCGTCGACCTCAGCGCCGAGGACAAGGCATGAATCGACGATTCGCCCGTCAACGTTGACTGTGCAGGCGCCGCAGTTGCCGTCAAGGCAGCCTTCCTTGGTGCCGGTCAGGCCAGCGATCTCACGGATCGTGTCAAGCAGGCTCATGTAAGGCGGCACAAGGAACTCTTGTGGCTGCCCGTTGATCGTGGTTCTTACGTGAACTC
>JANQIZ010000197.1 GCA_028281895.1 Dehalococcoidia bacterium | reverse complement strand
GAGGAGTGCGCAGACACGGCCATCGAGCTATACCGAAGAAGGGATGCAGGCCCTAATTCTCAGATTGCGATAGATTTCCGAAAGTCGAACTCACGATTGGTGCCCATTAAGTTCATCGGGGTCTGGGACACGGTCGGTTCGATGGGAGTTCCGGTCAAGCCCATAAGCCCTGAGCGATGGTGGAGACGGAAGTACGGTTTTCACGATGTAACGCTGAGCAAGATTGTTGAGAACGCCTACCACGCGCTAGCGATCGACGAGAAGAGAGGCCTGTTCAGACCAACGCTCTGGGAGGCCAAGAAGTCCGCTGATACTACCGGCAAGCCTGACCAAATGAGCGCCAAAGAGCGCAAATTTCGCGAGAAGTACGCGTATTGCTTCGACGGCAGCGTGTCAGTCCACAGGGATGATGAACGCGACGCCATCGTTGACACGAGCAAGCTCAACCTGGCGGACCAAAACGTGCAGCAGGTCTGGTTCCGGGGTTGCCACTCGGATGTCGGAGGCGGCAGCAAACCGGCGGGGCTTTCGAATATCACGTTCAAGTGGATTCAGGAGAAGGCCGAGGGCGTGGGATTGGAGTTCGAAGTAGACCGAATCACGTCACCTCGTTTTGCAGATTCAGAGGAAAAGATTCACAAGTCGCGCAAGGGAATTTATCGCCCGCTCCCGGCACACAACAGAAAGCTTGGCGTCCATTGGCCGGAGCGCGAGTACATCCACCGAACAGTCGTTGATCATGTCGCGAAGAATCCGCACGACTACTACCCGAACAACGTGGGGCGCTACTTCGCCTTACACGAACACTACAAGGAAGAGCCACCGCAAGCGCCGTCGACGCCCGACGCGACAGTCATAGCTGTCGACCTGAAACAGAATCCGTTCATTAGCGAGTTCGAGGTGGCCGCAGGATCTACTTACGACATTTCTGTGCGCGGTGTCGGAGAGGACTGGTGGGTGCATACGGACCCGACAGGACGGCCGATAAACGACAACAGGTTCGTACGGTGGATCGCTCGCGGATCTCAGAAGTTCAACAAGGCGGTTGCGAGCGTTTTCAGGAGGCGCGTAAGGCGCTACCCGATGTTCGCCCTGCTCGGACAGGTGGTGGCCACAGAATCGGACCATCAATCCGAGTTGTTCGAAATCGGATTCGGACTGAACGGCTGGTCGTCACCCATGGACGGCAAGCTGGCATTGCTCGTGAACGATTTCGGTGACATGGGCAACTGGTACCGGAACAACGGCGGTGTGTTTGAGGTTCGAATTACTGGCTGAGTAGTGACGGGCCCGAGCGACGACGTTCCCTGGCATTTGCAGTCGCTCAGTTGGCCCCTGGAAAGTAGATCCGGCCGATGGAGCTCTGCCGACGTTTGCTCATGTAGGCCCGGAAATCCCTGAACATCGCAGCCAGATCGCGACGCACATCCCAGTTCTCGCGCTCGGATAGCGCTTCGGGGATGAGCTTGCTGCCACGACGTTGCAGTCGCTCAACTATGGCCTGCATCGACCGCTCAGCAGTCCAGGCTGCTGTGTCCTCGATCTGCGCATCGGATGCCGAGGCCTCTGCCAGCACGCCGAACATCTCGGTCTCGCCGCGGTACTTCAGGCGGAACTCGTGCTTGTAGACATCCCAGCCGTCCTCTCCCGTCTTTCCAACGTGCCACGACTGAACATACTCCACGCTGTCCGGCGTCCACAGCCCCTGCTCCATGCCTCTTCACCTCTCTCCACTGGCCCGCCAGGCGCCCTTGGCAGACGCTGCAAAGCCCGCACTTCGGCGCAATCACGCACGACTGAACATGTAGTTGTGCTGCTTTGTGTCACCCAGGCGGCGATGCGATGAAGCCCGCTGCAGTCCAGCCGACGCGAGAATGACCGCTATGTCCTCGATCACGCCCGGCTGAGACTCGATCATCATCGATTTCACGTCTTTCCACGTCTCACGTCCGCCTTCGATCACGCCTAGTTCAGCGCCATCGACATCGATCTTCACGTGATCTGGGTCTGGGAAGAGGCGCGCCGCTTCATCGACTGTCGTCTGAACTACGGTCTGGACAGGACCGCTGTTCGTTGCGCCGTGAGATGCGATTCCGGGCCAGATGCCTGATACGTGCAGCTGTCTGATGCCGGGTGCGTCTCCGAGTGCCAGTGGGGCGCATTGCACCTGTGCTGGCAGCCTGTTCAGCCACGTGTTCTGTTGCAGATGGCCGAAGCTGGGAGCAAAGGGCTCGAACGCTACTACGCTGTGACCGAGCGCTCCTGCAATGAGGGTGTAGCCGCCGACAGATGCGCCTACGTCCCAGAGAACGTCTGCATCATCGAACGAGCGAATCCACGCCACTGTCTCGGGCTCTTTACTGCATGGAGTAGACCTGAACCCGCGCCAGTCTCCGTCTTCGAGAATGACAAGATCCCGATCTTCGAAATCCAGCCGCACCGTCCTCTCCACCAACCGCAACCTCCAGGCCACAACCAGCGCTATCAGGCATCTGTCTTCATGCGAGTGTCGCCGCTGGCAGACGACTGTTCACCTGCCCGATGTCAGTCTGATCGGAGTCACAGGCAGAAGTGACCTAAAAGAGAACGGCCGTGACGTTAATGCCTCGGCCGTTCCAATGTGCAGTATTTCTCGGGTTAGTTCTTGGATCCACCCTCGAAAGATCCGCTGTCGATCTCTTCGTCAACCGAGAGGGAGAGGTTAATTCCCTGCTCCTGAGCTGCATCGATCGTACTCCACGGCGTGACCGTGACCCAGTGATCGGGCTCGATCTCCTGCAGCGGCGGGCGGGAATTTGCGTATTCGTGGCTCGCGTCCACCGGCAGCGGCGTGCGAGACATGAACACGTCTCCGGGCGGCGGGTCCACCGGAGAGACGACCTCACCCGGCAGGATGATCTCTTCACGCTCGATGTCGGGGTGCGACGGCAGAGCTGCTGAGAGAAGTGCGTTGGTGTAGAGGTGTGTTGGCTTGCGGAAGATGCTCTCGGTGTCTCCCATCTCCTGGATGACGCCGAGGTACATGACGGCTGTTCGGTGGCACATGTAGCGCACCGTGGCCAGGTTGTGGGCCACCATTAGGTAGGCCAGGCCGTGCTCTTCCTGCAGGTCCACCAGAAGGTTCATGATCTGGGCTCGAATCGAGACGTCCAGTGCTGAGACAGGCTCGTCGAGCGTGATGATCTTGGGGTTGAGAGCTAGCGCCCTGGCGATTCCGATGCGCTGCCTCTGGCCGCCTGAGAACTCGTGCGGATAGAGGTTTCCCTGGTAGGAGTTCAGGCCAACCTCAGTCAGCAGATCGCTCACACGGCTGCGGATCTGTCCGCGTGTCATCGTGGTTGCGATCTCAAGAGGCTCAGCGACGATCGAGTTAACGCGCATCCTGGGGTTCAGCGAGGACCACGGGTCCTGGAACACCGCCTGGATGGACGTTCGGAACTCCTTGCGCCCGGCCTTGCTCAGGGTCGACACATCCTGGCCTTCAAAGAAGATCTGGCCGGCTGTTGGCTTCTCCAGCCCCAGCAGCACCTTCAGAGTCGTGGTCTTCCCACAGCCCGACTCGCCCACAAGACCGACGGTCTTGCCGCGCTCGATATCGAAGCTCACATCGTCAACGGCCTTCAGCCACCGCTTCTGGCCGAAGCCGAGAATGGTGCTGCCCACCTGGAACCACTTCCTCAGGTGCCGGACCGAGATAATCGCGTCGGCTTCGTTCTGGGTACCCGGCGCCCAGCCCACTCCAAAGCGGTTTGCGCCATGCTCATCGGCGGCGTTAGGGGTTACCGGCGCTTCAGCAGTTGTCATCACACTCTCCGTCAGTTTGTGGCCAGACAAGATGCCCTGATCTTGCCGTCCGAGTTTCTCAGCAAACCCTGTTACTCGCCGTCTTTGTACTCATCTCCGTACGAAACGAGATGCTTGTACTTGTCGAATTCCTTAACCGAGCTGTGTGCCAGCTGGACCCAGTGATCCGGCTCGACCTCAACAAGCTCAGGCCTGATCTGCAGATCCTTATCAAGGGTCGGCAGTGGAGACCTCGAGGCAAACGCATCACCTGGAGGCAGGTTGTAGAGCAGCGGCGGCTGGCCTTCAATCTGCGGCAGGCGTCCCGTCTTCTCCTCGAGCTTCGGAACCGAGGTGATAAGCGCCTTGGTGTACTCGTGCAGCGGGTTGTTGAAGATGGTTCGAACATCGGCCATCTCAACCACTCGCCCGGCATACATGACCGCAACTCGGTCACACATCTTCGCCACGATTCCGAAGTCGTGGGTGATGAAGATGATGCCAACTCCCTCTTCCTGCTGAATCTGTCGCAGCAGGCGGAGGTATGCGGCCTGAATCGTCACGTCCAGCGAAGTCGTTGGCTCGTCAGCGATGATCACAGATGGCTTTGACGAGATGCCAATGGCTCCGACAACACGCTGTCTCATGCCGCCTGAGAGCTGGTGCGGATAGTCCTTGGCTCGAATCGCAGGAGCCGGGATTCGTACCTTGGCAAGGGATTCGACGATCTTGTCCCAGAGGTTGCGGCCCTTTAGACCCTGGTGGATCTGAATGGCCTCACCAACCTGGTTTCGAACGCTGAAGACCGGGTTGAGAGCCGACATCGGGTCCTGGAGGATCATTGAGATCTCTCCGCCGCGAACCCTGGTCATCTCCTTCTCGGAGAGCTTCAGCAAGTCCCGGCCGTTGAGGATGACCTCACCGCCGACGATCTGGCCCGGAGGCGAAGGGACAAGCCGCATAAGCGAGAGTGCGGTTACCGACTTACCGGAGCCGGATTCACCAACCACTCCAAGCGTCTCACCGCGCCGCACGTTGTAGCTGACGCCGTCTACAGCCTTGACAGTGCCCCACCTGGTGGTGAAATGGGTCCTGAGATCACGAACATCCAGGACCACGTCATTACCGGCAGCGCTCTTGCCGAAACCGTCGCGGTCTACTTGCTGAGCTACTGGGCTGTTTGCAACCGCCTGCTCTTCGGCCGGTGTTGTCTCGTCCATATCGACTCCCTGTTTCCTGAAGGCCCGCCCCGTTCATTTAATGAACGGTCTTGCCACCAGGGGTGGATTCCAATAGCACTCCACGGACCTGGCATGCCGGGCCCGAGAAGTTCGAGGCACGATACCACAGGCCATGCGGTTCACGCCAACCCTCTACACGGTTGGCAGCCTATTAGACGCCCAGGTCTTTCTCAAGCTGAGTGAGAGCGTCATCGATCGCATCGACAACGAAGTCGATCTCATCTGAGCTGATCGAGAGCGGCGGGCAAAGCGAGATGATGTCCCCCGCCCTGAAACTGACTATCTTCCGGTCATAGAGAAGCTTTGGCAGTCGCTTAGCAAGCCCGGCGTCTGCAGGGAACGCAGTCTTGTTCTCCCTGTCTTGGACAAGCTCAACCGCCGCCAGCAGTCCAAGTCCTCCACGAACATCGCCAACGATCTGGTGATCGTAGAGCCTCTGGAGCTTTTCGAACAGGTAGTCGCCCATGCGGCGTGAGTTGCCGACAAGGTCTTCCCGTTCATACACCTCGAGGTTGGCGAGACCAGCCGCGGCTGCAACCGGATGCCCGCCAAATGTGATGAGGTGGCGGAAGGTCTCTTTCGCTCCTCCTATAAAGGAATCGGCAATGCGCTTAGTGGCGATCGCCCCACCCAGGGGCGCGTAGCCGCTGGTCAGCGCCTTGGCCACAGTCGTGATGTCCGGCTGCACACCCCAGTTCGAAGGAGCGAAGTACTCACCTGTGCGGCCAAAGCCGGTTATCACCTCATCGGCGATCAGCACCACATCGTACTTATCTGCGATCTCACGGAGGCGCTGCCAGTACTCCGGCGGGGGAACCTGGATGCCGTATGCGGCAGAGATTGGCTCTGCGATCATCGCGGCTACGGTGTCGGGATCGTTGTGAATGATGACAGTCTCGAACTCGTTTGCGCACTTGACCGCCACGTCAACGGGATCGCCTTCATAAGGCAGCCGGTAGGAGTTCCAGTTGGTTACATGCACAGCTCCGGGCATCTCAGGACCCATAGGGTCGGCTGCAGGACTCCGGCCAAGGCTCACCGACATCGCGGTGCCGCCGTGGTAGGAGTAGCGGCGTGAGATGACCTTGAAGGCGCCTGCCTTGCCGTTTAGCGACTGGTACTTCTTGGCCATCTTGACCGCGGTCTCAACAGCCTCGGAGCCGCCTGAGACGAAGAAGATGCGAGCTCCGTGATCCGGGTACAGATCCGCCACTTTTGCTGAGAGTTCGATCTGCGAAACAGTGGCCGATCCTGCAGGTGGAGAGTCAATGGCAAGCAGCTGCTTGTACATCGCATCGGCGATCTCTTTTCGCCCGTAGCCTGCGGACTTGTACCAGAGACCCGCCATCGCATCGATGAGGCGGTTGCCCTCGATGTCTTCGACCCAGACGCCTTCGCCCTTCTCGAATATCTTCAGGGAGCCGCGCCAGTCGTTGATCTGAACGGCGTGCATGAACAGATGCTCGCCCGCTATCTGCTGCAGCTCTTCGATGCGCTCGCCTGAAACGGTGCCGGCAGTGGTAGTCATTGGGTTCTCCAGGTTTGAAACCTGCTTATAGCTGTGAATCGAGACTCGCCACAGGAGAAAATCCGGCTGTGTGGCGAGTTGGGATTCACCTTGCGCTCTGGTAGCGCAGACAATTCTAGGCGCGGGCCTGTTGAGGGTCTAGCGTCCAATACTCCCTGAGACCGCCACAGGGGCCGCCGTACTGAGTTGCGGTGCTATACTCGTGACAAATGAGTTCCAAGTTCTACTGCAACTGCGCCTGTACCTGTCGTCTCACCTTCGAGACGGGGGTTGTTTGACTGCGCGCTGAGTGAACTGAAGTTGTGAACCCCTGCTCTCCAGATCAATGCAGGGGTTTTTTTGTGCCCGATATGAACCTGCGGCCGTCATGAGCGGGCATTCAAGAGACAGCGAACACATACACAGATGACACAGACCATTGAAAAACTATCGTCGGCCGATCTTGCCGAGCTGAATTCGCGATTCGAATCGGCGCCGCCTGAAGATGTGCTGAAGTGGGTCGACGAAACGTTCGGCTCAAGCGCTGTGCAGGTGTCGAGCTTCGGGCTGGAGGACGTGGCTCTCTACGACATGTACTGGCGGGTGAACGAGAGCGCCAGGATCATGACGCTCGACACGCTGCGGCTGCCAACGGAGACCTACACGCTGTTCGACCAGTTTCAGCTCCGCTATAAAGTCGAGATCGAGACACATCACCCTGATCTCGAAGCGGTGCGGGCCATGATCAAGGAGAAGGGCTTCAACCTCTTCTACAAAGGCGTTGCCAACCGCAAGTTCTGCTGCAACGTCCGCAAGGTTGAGCCCTTGAAGAAAGCGCTCGCTGGAGTCGACGCATGGGTCACAGGTCTTCGGCGGGACCAGGGCATGGATCGCGGCTCTATCGATATCGTCGAGTGGGACGATGCGCACGAGAACTACAAGGTGAATCCGCTGGCAAACTGGACCTTTGAGCAGGTACAGCACTACGTGAAGGCAAACAGCGTTCCATATAACGAGCTTCACGATCGCGGATACCCGAGCATCGGCTGTGCGCCGTGCACAAGGGCCATCGAGCCGGGTGAAGACCTGCGTGCCGGCAGGTGGTGGTGGGAAGGCGATCCCGATGCCAAGGAGTGTGGACTTCACATCGTGGAGGCCGCTGCACGTTGACAACCCAGACGCTC
>JANQIZ010000176.1 GCA_028281895.1 Dehalococcoidia bacterium | reverse complement strand
CGCAGGCAACTTGCCTGCGCCGCTCTCGCGTTATCGGACCATGTGATAAGACACCCGCTACAGCCAGCGTCTCACGCGTCTCTTGTACGCGAGGTAGTCGTCTTTGAGCACCTGCGAGAGGTATCTCTCCTCAGCGGGCACAATCCACAGAGCGAGGACCGCGAATCCTACCGGGATGCTGGCAAGTACTGGTATCGAGTTGAGTGCCAGTCCGAAGCCTGTCGCAGACAGAACGAGCGCTACGTAACTAGGGTTGCGGCTGAATCGGAAAGGGCCGTTGTCGATGATGACGTTGGTGCCGCGTCCGGGTTCCGGGTGCTCGCCCTGGCTGACCATCGTGTAGACCGACCATAGACCCAGCAGAACACCCGTTACAAGCACCGGTATGCCGATGCCGAGCGCAACGCCATCCGGCAGGAACGAAGAGTCCCAGAAGAAATGGACAACCAGGCCGATCACCACCGGTATCCCGAATAAGACGAACGGGTACGTAGGCAGGTTGAGTTCAGGTTCTTTCATATCTCGTCGCCCTGTGCACGGATCGATGCGTACCTGCGCAGCAATACCGGCTCATAGACTCGGGCTGGCACACCAAGCTCAGCGATGCAGTAAGAGTGCCACCAGACGAAGAATGCTTCGTGAGCGCGATTCGCTTTGTGCACAAGGTCCATGAGATTGGGTTCCGGTGGCAGCGGGAAGCCGCGCAAGCTCAGAGCGCCTACGTATCTCTCCACTAGAGAGAGCTGGCTCTCGTTCGGAAAGCGCATGACCATGTGCGCGATGTCTACGAACGGGATGTTGCGATGGGCAAGACCCCAATCGACCGCTCGCCACTGACCGCGCGTGAAGGCCATATTGCCGGGATCGAAGTCACCATGAACCACAGTGATCGGTATTGAACTCACCGATTCGGCGATCATAGCGATGCCATTTCTGAACTTTGCGTCGATGTGGCCTTCGGACTCGGATTTCTCTGTGCCGGTTCGCGAATCCAACATGCGCAGGGCGCGATGAACCGTCGCCGATACTTGATCTATGTTCTCGAGCATCCAGTTCATCGAGCGATCAGGAACCGATTCAAGTTGATCTGGAGAGGCGATGGCTTCAGCGTGAAACTCGGCCAACGACTCCAGTAGCCGGCCTGTTTCCTCCACGGATATCTGATCCAGAGACGAGTTCTCGCCGATATCCTCCTGGAGAAACCACGGAAATTCTGCCGTTTCGTCTTCTGTCAGTACGCTTGCTGCGCCGATATCAGTGCGGCGAGCGAAACGCTGCACAACGGCCTCATGGCGTAACTCGGGTACAGACGTCTTGAGGATTGCGGTTCTCCCGCCATCGAACTCGATTCGCTCAACAACGGAGATATTCGTTGAGCTGATCAACATTCTTGAGATCACATCGGCATCAACGCGGCCGCATAGTTCGCTGTCTGATAGCGACTCGATCTGCGGCCTTCTCATCCCGGCTTCATAGCCTCTGAATGATCCAGGATGCAGCCCTGTTCGAGCAGACTCGATTGCAGTTGAGACACATGAACGCCTCGCACGGATTCGAGAGACCGTTCTGCCATCATCGCTGCCGCCGTGCCTGCCGCCTGTCCCATCCCCATGGAGTTGGCCGTGACCCGGCTCGAAGCGAGCGCTTCTGAAGTGGCCGAGTGGCACCGCCCGGCGACCAGCAGGTTCTCGACTCCCTGCGGTATGAGCGTGCGGTAGGCGATGTCGTACGGCGGCACATATGGCTGGTCGTGGTATCCAGACGCCTCTTGCGGATGATGGTCGATTCGCCACGCGCCAAGAACCACTATGTCGTCCTGCCGGCGAGCCTCGCGGATGTCGTCGCCCGTCAATGTGTAGTCGCCGGTGATGCGCCGTGATTCCCTCGACCCTGCGGTTGGGCCGCTTGTGAAGAAGTGCGCGTTCTCGAACTCCGGCAGCTCGGACTTCCATAGTTCGAACATCCGCCATGCGTCCTCTCGACCCTCGATCTCCGCACGTGTCCAGTCATCAGGGTCTGTCGAATCACCTGGCGTCCGCACAGCATTGAAGTAGATGTCCGTCCCGGAGAACGTCGCGGGCCAGGGACCGCCGTATGGCCTGATCTTGCCCGCCGCTCTCGCTTTCGTCAGCACATCGGAGCACCTGCGGCGCAGCTCGAAGGTCAGTTCGACATTGGAGATCCTGAAGTGCAGAGACATCGGCTGCACGCTGTCGGCGGTCTCGTAAGGGCACCCGGCCCACGCGGCAACATCTGCATCACCTGTGCAATCGATAACCACCTTTGGCTGCACCGCGACCAGACCGGCCTTGTTCGAGAGGATGACCGATTCGACGCGCTCGCCGTTGCTCACTACATCAGCGACTTGTGTGTGGAATAGAAGCCGGACGCCTGATTCGGTGAGGATGCGATCGGATGCCAGCTTGAATAGCTCGGGATCGGTTCTCGGGATCAGGCGATCCGGATATTTTTCAACTTCCGTGAAATCTCCATTGACATTGAACTGGAGCCCGGGGCCTGTGCCCGGTTCGATCACGCCCATCCGCTCAAGCATCTCGAACACCAGTCCGCCGACTACGGGGCGTCCTGTCTCCTCGTAGACAAACCCGTCAAATGCGGAGCCGATGATGTTGGTGAAGAAGCCGCCAGCGAAGCCTGCACGATCAACGGCCAAGACGCTTGCCCCACTGCGTGCAGCAGCCACCGCGGCCCCGATGCCGGCGACGCCTGTTCCGCAGACGAGAACATCGGGCTCTGCGATGACTGGAAGCGTTCGTGCGTAGGTGAATGCAGGCACTTCGGCTAGTCCGATAGTGGGACTGTTGCGAGCGGGTCACCGGCCCAGTACTCCACGTCAGTACTGATTCCAGATTCGCGAATGGCATTGACAAGCATTGGAGTTTTTAGCATCTCGCCGAACGCGTCCGGGTCTGGAACATCAATTGCTATCAGCAGATCATCGGGTTCTGCCGCGTTTCGGAATATGCCGACGACTGAGATATTGCCGTCTTCACGAATTTTCTCGTGAGACTCAAATACCCTGAGCCACTCGTCATAGTCGCGCACTCCGGTCCGAGAGAAGACGATAGCCATAGCAATGCTCCTTTTTACGTGGACCCCGAACTTGAGTTTGATGAGCAGAGTCTAGACCACGCGAACCGGCCTCGCTGGAGGAGTGCGAGGCCGATCCGTTGCATGGCTATTCGGTTGTGCGGACTACTACTGGTTCACGGCTACCGAGCCGATAGCGTCCACCGTCACTGAGCTGACAGAGTCTTTACGGACCTTCTCAACCTCATCGACTTCGGACTTATCGAGCTCCGGGAACTCGACCTCGATGCCTGCGCCCGTGTACGGGTAGGCAGGCTCAACCGGGAGTCCGCGAACACCGGGCCGAGGGTCGACAGGAATAGGCGCAGGCAGCTCGAAGATCGACGGAACCGGCTGCGGCTCAGGCATCGGGTCGACCGGATTCGGGTACGGGTATGGCCACGGAAGCCCATAGCGCACCACGATTGCCAGGTGATCCCTGTGCAGCATCCATTTGCCGACTACCAGGATGTGGCGAACCGGGCGAACAACGCTAGGGTCGACAGGGCTGCCGTCCGGGTTTACCTCGCCGCCAGCACCTTCCAGCGCTTCGGGAGCGACGTCTTCGAAGAACGAGCGGTCTGCGGGCACCGGGTCGGCGCCTGCGACATCGTTACGGGTGAACAGAACGATGCGCCCGGAAGGAGTGTTCAGGAACGGCCGGCCGTTCTCGAACACCAGTGTGCCCAGAGCAGCGATCTCACCCGGGAGGATCGGCTGGCGCGGAGGCTTAGGCGGCTCGCAGTCGGTCTTCACACGGACGAACCTGTCGGCCTCCATGTGCAGCTCTTCGCCGTCTGTCTTCCAGTCGCCGATCACGACGACATCGTGCGTGCGAATGATCTCCGGTCGGCGCTCAGTGACCTCGCCTGTGACAGGATCGATGATCACAGCGTCATGCGGGTGGATGTAGATCACACCAGACTTCGTTCGAAGCAGCCACTGGCCGTCGGTCATTACCAGCGTGCCGTGCGCAGCCAGCTGACTGTCGCCAACGACGAAGTGGTGGAAGCCGTCGCCGCAGTGATTCCGGACGAATGTGCGGTGAGGCCACTCCTTGATCTCACGAACATTGATCACAAGGCCAGTTGTCGCAAGGTCCCACATCCCAACCACGCCGTACTCGCCAAGCGAGATCGAGAGGTTTTCATCGGTTGCGACATCAGGCAGCGCGAGTTCGGGAATCATGTCCCAGGCCAGCTGAGGCAGATCAAGCAGGACGTTGCCGCGCTCGGTCACGAGCCACAGCCTGCCGCCGCGCCAGACCAGGTCGCCGTGGAGAGTGATCTCACTGTGGTTGACAGCGATGTGGTTGCCGGGGACCGGTGTGCCACATGGCACCTCGGGCAGTGCGATCAGAGGTCGGATGTCGCCGGGCGCAAAGACCGAAGTGGCGTGGATCGCCCGGTGATCGAACTGGTTCCGGAAAGTAACGGAGCCCCAGACGGTGCCTTTTTCGCCATTAAGCTCTTTGAGCATGGCATAGACCTCGTCGTCAGCAGGATCGATGGCCCAGCGGTCGCAGCCGCGGTCCACTATGAAGTGGCCGCCCGGGTTGCTGCTGGTGTGAACATACTCGATCACACCGTTCCATTCGTAGATCTGGTCGGGGTCGATCGGAGAGATGGTCGCCGGATCAACTTCACCAGTCTGAGTGTTGAATCCAGCGAGTGTGTTCGTCGCTCCGTTAGGGGCTGTGGAACCGGTGTTGCCGCTGGTAGTGGTGGATTCGGGCTTGATGTTGATTGAGCCGTCTTCTGCCACTGCGACCTGGCAGGCTGCGAGGACGAACATGAAGAGCGTCCCGAGTGCCAGCATGGCGGGCAGTCTGCTTCGTCCCGATAGAAGATTGGGCGAGGCTGTGTTTCGAACATTCGTAAGCAGTTGCATGTATTTCGCTCCCGTGGGCGGCGGCTTTTCGAGATTTGCAGCTCTGCCGCACCGCCTTCACGCCTGGACCGGAATCGACCGGTCATGAGCAGTCCCTATGCATCCCAAGACGATTGTTCGTCTGCAAGTGTTCCGTCTGCGTTACGAGGCGCGGCGGGTTTCGTTACGCAACCGCCAAGAAGGAATCGAGTTCGAAAACAGGCCGGCTGCATGCAGCGAAGTTGAGCCGTTAGGGTCAGCGATCAGGTGTGGAAAAGGTGTGTGAACCCCGGCAGACAGATGAAAAGCGACTGCCAGGGATGGCAGCCGCTTCGAATTCATGGACCGTATTCGTCCGATGTGGGCGATCTGGCTCTTACTTGCTTAACGCTTCAGCCAGGCTAGCCGACTCTCGTTCTCTCAGCGCTACGTTTACGCGCAGCTTCTCGAGGTGCTGCTGCATCGTTAGCTCTCCTGTTGGCACCTTGTGCGTTTCGAAGAATTTCTCAATCTCTGCCGCGATGTCCGGCTTGCTGAGCGCTCGTATGCCGCCAGCCATGCGAACGATCGCGTTGTCAGGGAAGGCTTCCAGCATCTCGTCCCAGTGCTCAGTAACAAAACGCCACACCCTCTCGCCCTGGTCATCGTTGCCCATCGCAAAGCCCACGAGATACGGCGCGTCCTGCGTGCGAATCTCTCCGTTCAGAGTCATCGCCAGAGTCGCATCGATCTCTGCTGCTCCGGGGAAAGCGCCGAGCTGCGTCTGGTAGCGTCGCTCCTCTTGCGGAGTTGCCGCGCTCTTGAAGCGCTGCAGGAAGACAGCGTAGTCGTCTGCCGTTCCGTTTGATGCGACAACGCTGGCGACCGCCGCCGCGATGTTTGGCTCGATGCTTGCCGGGTCTTCCAGGTACTGCGCGTGCAGATCGCGGCTCCTGCGAATGGCGTCATCGTCTTTCGCCGCGCTGCCGAGCGCACGGATCAGCGCTCCTCGCAGCTCAGCATCGCGCGGTGTGTCTGAGTCGCGGCCCTCCCAGCCGAGCCTCTTCAGCGCCGCACCGTAGAGATCTGCGAATGTCGCCTCCAGCTTGCTTCGCGCATCGCCGTCAACGACGTGCCGCAAAGTGCCAAGGCCAGTCATAAGAGCGGTCCACACGTCAAGGTCTGTCTCGTCCTCGAAGCCTTTCGCGAATTCGAGGAAATCAGTGGCTGAAGTTGCTCCTGAGACCATCGCCGCCCGCGTGTCGTCGACCAGGCCGTACCGCTCGATAGGCTGCAACTCACTCTGCATTCGCGGCGCGAGTGCTTGCAGAAGGTCCTGCGAATAGCGGACACGGTAGAAGCCGCTGCCGCCAGCGTTCACGACCAGCCAGTCTGGAGAGCCGTCGAATGTGATGGTTGCGCTGCGGTCTGTAAGCAGAACTCTCTGCTCTTTGACAGCGCCGTTCGCCGAATAGCGCATAACGACCGGGACCTGCCAGAGAGTATCGTCTCCACCTTCGACCGGTGTGTAGCGGAATCGCTGTTGCGTCAGCGTCACATCTGCGCCGTCTGCTTCAACGGACACTAGCGGATAGCCCTGTTGGAATATCCATGAATCCATGACGCTTCTAGCAGGCTCGCCGGTTATGTGCTCGATAGCGTCCCAGAGGTCGGATGTTTCGGTATTGGCGTACTTGTGCTTGTCCAGGTAGTAGCGAATTCCGTCCCGGTAGCGGTCCTCACCCAGGTACTGCTCGAGCATGCGCAGGACAGAGCCGCCCTTCTCGTATGTGAGCAGATCGAACATCGCATCTGCGTCTTCTGGCGAGTTCACCTCGACCTCGATAGGCCGGGTCTTGTCGAGCGAATCCACGTCGAAGGCCATTGAGCGGTCGAGCGAGAACTGATCCCATCGATGCCAGTCTGGGTTGAAGTCGTTTGCCGCCGCGGTTGCCATGAATGTGGCGAATGCCTCGTTCAGCCAGATGCCGTTCCACCACCGCATCGTCACGAGGTCACCAAACCACATGTGCGCGATCTCGTGCGAGATCACGTCCGCCACGCGCATCAGTTCAGGCTGCGTTGATCGCTCATCGTCCATAAGCAGCAGCACCTCGCGGTAGGTGATGCAGCCGAGATTTTCCATTGCTCCGAATGCGAAGTCCGGAACGGCGATCATGTCCAGCTTCTGCCCCGGATACGCAATGCCGTAGTAGTTCGTGAAGTAGCGCAGCGCGTGCGCGCCTGCCTTGAGCGCGTAGCCAGTCAGATGACCTTTGCCGATGGGATGAACGATTCGCAGCGGGACACCGTCGACGTCCACGGGATCGGTGGCTTCGAAAGGCCCAACGATGAATGCGACGAGATAGGTCGACATCTTCATCGTGTCTTCGAAGACTGCCACCTTCTTGCCGTTGCCATCTAGCGTCTCGGAGATCAGCGGGCCGTTCGAGACTGCGAACAGATCTTCGGGAACTGTGAGCGTTACTCCGTAGACGGCCTTGAAGTCGGGTTCGTCGAAGCACGGGAATGCACGTCGTGCATCGGTGCTCTCGAACTGGGTCGTGGCGATGAGCCGTTCGTTGCCCTCAGAGTCTGTGAAACGTGAGCGATAGAAGCCGCGCAGCTTGTCGTTGAGGATTCCGGTGAACGACAGGCGCAGGACGTAGCTGCCTGCTGCGATCTCGTTCGCAAGTACGATCTCGGCGCGTTCCTCTTTTTCGTGAAGGTTGATCGCACTGGCAGCCGTTGGTGCGCCTCCGCTTGCAGGCTCGATCGATGCCGAGTGAATCTCCAGCTCGGCGGCATTCAGCCAGATATCGGAGACCGGCTCGGTGACCTCGACTTCGATGTCGACCGTGCCTGTGAAGCTGGCGGCATCGAGATCTGGCTCAAGTGCGATCTGGTAGCGGGATGGCAGGACTGTGCGAGGGAGTCTGTACGGGCTTGTTGGAGTGGTCACGGCTGCAATGTTCCTCGTGGCGCGGTGCGCGGCGAATGGTCGGGATCACTGAGATTGAATGCAACTGAGATTACCACTGCCCGGAGGCAGTACGCGTGGTCAGTTATGAGTCCTGTCGACAAGCTCGGGAGATATGAGCGTTGACGAATGCGGTCAGCAGTTTTGGATGGATGGCTGGGCCATATGTAGAATGGCCTCGCCTTACAGACTCGGAATACTCATGGAGTATCTGGCAGTGGATATCCTGATCGGTTTCCTCATAGGGCTTTCTTACCTGCCCGCGATCGTGATCGTGGCATCTGCTTTGATGAAGCTGCGCGCGCCGGGAGTGGCGATGGGCGTGGCTATGGTCGGCCTTCTCGCTGGTCCTGCTGTCTGGGCGCTAACGTTCGTCTACTTAGGATTAGGCGCGGGACTGGTGGCGTTTGGCGGCTGGGTGCTTGGACTCGGACTCGCTGCTCTGATCATCGTCCTCGAGGTCGTCGCACGCGTGCGTTCGAACAGAACGCGATCGCACTCCGCATTTGGCCGCTGAAGTCCGGTGTTTGCTCAGACCGAATAACCGACCGAGCCGTCGTCTCTCATCGGGATGTTGAGCAGGTCCTTCGATACGAACGGCGCTGAATCGAGCTTCGCGTCGTCCAGTTCCACACCGATTCCAGGCGCTTCTGGAACTTCGATGTAGCCGCCGCTGCGCTTCAGCGAGTTGTTGTAGACCGCATGCACCTCGTCCTCATCCCGCTTCGTGTATTCCTGCGTAACGAAGTTCGGGATCGAAGCGTCGACATGGACAGCGGCAGCGGTGAGCACCGGCCCGAGGTAGTTGTGCGTTGCGACCGCGGAGTGATACGACTCAGCGATGGCCGCGATCTTCTTGACGTGGGTGATGCCGCCGGCGAGGCCGAGATCGGGTCGAACGTACTGCGGTCCGCCGTTCTCGAGAAGCTCTCTGAACTCCCAGATCGAGTGCATGCGCTCGCCGTTGGCTATGGGAATCGAGGTGCGTTTCGCTATCTCGCCCTGTGTGATGATGCTGTCGATCTGAATTGGATCTTCGTAGAAGAGCGGGTGGAATTCGAGCAGCGATTCTGCGAGATCGATGGCGATCATAGGTGTGAGCTTGCGGTGAATCTCCAGTATCAGGTCAACGTCTTCGCCCGCCCCTTCGCGCATCGCCGCAACGTTGTCCCGCGTCTCGCGGATCAGGCGGGACTGGGTCATGGATTGGAAGCCATCTGGCAGCGGATCGGTCTTGATGGCGGTGAAACCCTCATCAGCCGCGGCCCTGGCGTTGATCCTGAGTCCGTCGGCAGTGGTTCCCTGGTCTGAAGCGTCTGGCAATCGCGATCCCATCAGCAGATGAAGTCGAATCTTGTCTCGCGTTTTGCCGCCGAGAAGTTGCCAGACCGGCGCTTCGAAGTGCTTGCCCTTGATGTCCCACAGAGCGATATCCACTGCGGAGATCGCGCCGGACAGCGTTGATCCCCTGAACGGACCCATCCGATAGAGGTACTGCCAGTGATGCTCAATGCGCAGAGGGTCTTGTCCAACGAGATAGCCCGCGAACTTCTTGACCATCTGATCGACGGCTTCGGGATAGCCCCAGCAAGCGGACTGGCCAATTCCGCTCAGGCCGGTGTCTGTCCAGATGCGGACTATGTGATTGCCGGGAGCTGACTCATCACCACCGATGAGCATCGATTCAACGCGTTCGATCTTCATTTCTTGTCTTTTTACTTTCGACAGGTTGAGTTTTTGAGAGGGTGAGAGCGGTAGCTGGGCGCGACCGCTCCTGGTGATCAGCGGCGGAAAGGATAGCGCGTTTGGAGATGTGCAGTCCGGCTATACGCTCTTGAATAGTTCCGCGACGCCAAACACATTGGTCACGCGCGGATGTTCTTTATGCCATGGATGATTGTTGTAGCGGTCCATCAGGATCGCCGACATACCCACGGCTTCGGCAGCGCGCAGGTCTGAGCCGATGCTGTCGCCGACCATGATCGCTAAGCTCGCCTCAACACCAGCCCGATCTAGCGCCGCACGGAATATGCGCGGATCAGGCTTCTCGGCTCCAACATCACCAGAGGTGACCGCGAACTCGACATATCCTGTGAGTCCAATCGATTCGCACATCTCGTCGCCCGGCATTGGCATGTTCGAGAGCGCGGCGGTTCGAAATCCGCTGGACCGAAGATCGTTTAATCCAGGCCTGACGTCTTCAAACAGCGCCAACCTGTACTCCTGCAACCTGACCTCAGCCCAGACTTCGCCAGCGGTCGAGAGATCAACTTCGTGGCCAGCGCCTTCCAGCACAAGCTGCTCGTACCGCGCGAAAAAGCTGTCGCGCTCTGCGGGCAGCATCAGCCTCACAGGCTCAGTAGCGTTTTGCTCTGCCATGAACTGATCTGCACGCTGGTATCCGCGGTCGATTCCGGCTCGGTCAAGCTCCATGCCGAACTTCGCTGCGGCGGCCTGCTGAATCTGCTCTCGTGGCGGGTCGAAGCCGGCCAGCGTGCCATACACATCGAAGAAGATGATCTCTGGTCTCTTATCCGGCACGGTTAAAGCTCACGGCAGAGAGCCAGCGCCGTGACTGACGAGGCTCCTGCTGACTTGAGGGTTGAGGCGCAGGCGTTCAGGGTGGAGCCGGTCGTCATGACATCGTCGATCAAGAGCACATTAAGCCCGCTTGCATTGCCGTGAGACTCGAATGTGTCGCGCACATTGGCCAATCTCTCTTCGATAGAAGCCGACTTCGCCTGGGCCTGGCCGTCTCGAATGCGTCGAAGCAGGTCGGGACGCATCTGGATGCCTGTAGCTTCGTGTACGCCACGCGCCAGCAGCTCAGACTGGTTGTAGCCGCGTGAGCGCAGTCTTCCGTTACTCAGCGGAACAGGAACTATCGCGTCTGCCTTTTCTGCCACAGATGCCGGCAATCCACTTGCTGCCAGCGCTCCCAGCCTCGGACCGATGGCGCGGATGTCTCTGTACTTCAGTGCAGTGATTGCATCCCGCATCGCCGGTTCGTATGTGAATACAGCTATGGCTCGATCAAGCGAGCGTGGCACAGCGAAGCAGGCTTCACAGACCGAAGTTGCAGAAGGCATCGCACAGGTCCTGCATGTCTCCTTTGGAGAGAGTCTCGTTGATGCCACTTCGCACGCATCGCAGAAGAGATCGCCGTCTGCGCCGCAGTGGACGCAGCGCGGCGGAAAGAGGAGATCAGTAGCAGACTTGATGGCAGCTGAAAGAACCGACTTCACGCTATCTCCATGAGGTGGCTGTCGCCCGAATCCAGGCCACCATAGAATAGGCTTCTAAAGGGCACACCAGTTCCTGAAGTCTAGCCACGGTTCCTTGTTCACGGGCGCCGAGGCCAGGAAGAAGCTAAACGTTGCAACAACCGCGACAGCGGGAGGATCAAATGGACCTCACGATCAGCGCTCAGCACACAACACTCACCGATGCCATCAAAGATTACGCGGAAAAGCGGCTGGCGAAATTGGAAGACCGCTTCAACTTCCCTGTTCCGGTCAACTTGCGGATACGCAAGGAAGAGACGAAGCGCGAGAACGAGCGGTATATCGCTGAGGTGACGATACCGCTGAAGCGAGGATTCATCCGCTCAGAGGAGCGCGCGGAATCCCCTTATTCAGCGATCGATCTTGTCCAGACAAACGTTGAGCGCAGGATCAGGCGCTACAAGACGCGGGTCGGCAGGCGTCGCCGCGAGAACATCGAGGATCTGCAGGCGGAGATTGCCGAGCAGATCGCCGTTGAAGAGGCGGTGGAGGAGCCGGAAGAGGAGATCCGCGAGCTGCAGTACGGTCAGCTGGTCCGCACGAAGCGGCACGAGATGCAGCCGATGACTGTGGACGAGGCAGCAGGCCAGATGGACCTTCTAGGGCATAACTTCTACATGTTCAAGAACAGGGAGAATGGCACGATCAACGTCGTGTATCGACGGCATGACGATGACTACGGTCTGATCGTCCCGGCAGAGGAATCTGCCTAGTCATCCGCACCTGCTGAAAGCACTGGCGAATCGCTGGCGGCTCGAGTTGCAGAACCGGGCCGCCGTTCTGTTTCCAGCGGCTACCGGCTCACAGCCCGAACAGGGCTGTATTCGTAGATCGAGACCGGACCCTGCGCGTAGACACGGGTCAGTCCGACGTCTTCCATACGATTGAACTTATCCAGCGCGCTCGCAGGGTAGGTCACACGTTCAAGCTCTCCCACGTAGACGTAGCGAACGTCGTACTCGTCCAGGAGTGCGAGAGCTATTGGCACAGAGCCCGTCTCGTAGAACTCGTTTACCTGCTGGCGTCTCTCAGTCACCGCCCAGGCGTAGTTCACTCTCTGCTGCCTCTGGTGCCAGTCCCAGCCGACGACCGCCGGCAGGCCGGTGTATATCGAAACGCGGCCTCCCCATCGATAGAGGTCGGTCAGCCCCTCAACGATGACGGGTGAGCCTTCCACGTTCTGCTGAAGCCACTCGATAGCAGCGAGGTCTTCCCTTAGAGCGATTGGCGCCTGCGTGCCAGTGGTCTTGTCAGCCTCATAGTGAACAGCCGTCTCCATGTAGGAGGTTCCGTCGAGGCCAGTGTGCGATGTGTTGAAGCGGTCTTTGATTCGCACCTGTGTGCCAAGGATCGGGTAGATCATGATGCTGATGAACAGAACGGCGATAGCTCCCATCCATGCTGCTCTCAATGCAGTTGATGCCTGCTTGCCCGAAGAGTCTGAGTCGAAGCTGAATTTCGGGATGGAGAATCGCCCGTCAGACCACATGAGCCAGAGCAGATAGCCGGATGCGAGGGCGAGCAGCCACCATGCCTGCAGGTAGAACTTGAAGACTGTGTTCATCCGGCCGATGTCGTCTTTGACTGTGAAGATATCGACTCCGGCTCCCAGGCCCATCGCCATCACGATGAATCCAGCGGCCGCGATGATGTAACGCGAGCCTGGCCTGCGTGTGAAGTGGGCGACAGCAGCTATGTAGATCACGGCAAGCGCTATCAGCGTTGTGAACACAACGGTGATGTAGGGCGTAAAGAGCAGCGTTACGGCCACCGCTGCGATCAACACCAGCGCTAGAGGGCCGGCAGCAGCAGGGATACCGAGCTGATCTACCGTCTTTCGGTATCGATCCATAAACGCCGGCACATGGTCGGACAGTTCGAACACTATCCATCCGATCACGATGACCAGGAAGATTGAGTGCACCGCCCAGTAGGTGCCGATGTTGGTCTGGAAATCACTTCGCAGGACTCCGTTGTTGAACAGCTCGAAGTTCAGGTGGAACGGCAGGTAGGTGACGAATCCGACAATAGCGACGAAGATCCACTTCAGCAGTCCGCCCGCGATTCTTGATGTCACTGGCCCGCTGCCTGCCAGCAGCTCACCCGCCAACACCGCACCGCCCGCCAGCAGAAGCTGTGTCGGGAAGTCCCAGGCGTTAATGATTCGCATCACGCCCACCGCCATGCCGAGCACTATCAGGCGTCCCCATGTCTGCCACCACGGCTCGCTTCCGCTCCTGGATAGGAACACGGACACAGACAGGCTCAGGGCGAGAATGGCGAACGGAATGACGATCATGTGGGCGTGCAGATCGGCGAACAGGAAGGAGAAGAACGGGAACTCGGTGATCTCGTTGCCGCCGGTGCCACCTTCGAACATGCGCGAGCTGCGCCAGAAATCGAAGCTCCACGGTCCATTGCCTGTGAACCGCTCCCAGAGCTGGGCGAGTCCGTCGATGTTCCCTGCCACTGCCACGAGGATGGCCGCAGCAATACCGGCGATGATTGGCGATCTCGCGTTCGAAGCGAGCGCTGCCCCGCGTCGTGCTACGAGGCTGAGAGATGTGAGGTTGTAGATGAGCGAGAAGGCGGCGCCGATTGTGAATGCGAATAGCATCGGCACCGCGAGGTTGTATGCGACCGACGGGACGATGCCAGTGAAGCGGATCATGTTGGCCACGAGGAACTGGCCGAAGTAGTAGTAATTGAGGTATCCGCCTGCGAACCACGGATCGAACGGAGGCATGACGCTCGATCGAGTGACCGCGTTCAGGTACGCGAAATCCATTGGTTTCTCACCGCCGCGCCAGGGATGCCACAGGTCAGGATTGGCGAACCTGATTGCGAGGAACGACAGGAAGGCTGCGAGGAAGATGACCTCGGAGATGGCGATTGTGCGCAGATGCGTGCGGAAGAACAGCCGCATCTCGGAGCCTCGATGCCAGATAGCAAGACCTGAGAGGACGCCGAGCACGATGAGTCCGGCCAGCGCGCCTCCAAACCCGAACTCAAGAATCCCGGCGCTTGCGAGCAGCCATGTGACGGTGGCGGCGATCAGCAGGCCCAGTGGCTTCGCCAGCAGGTAGCCGCGATCGGGGAACGCCTGGAAGAGCACGAATGCGAGAGGAACGGCGAACAGCGCGAATACCTGCGCGGCCACAAGCCATACGATCCAGCTTGCGCCTTCAGGCAGTGAGCGCAAGAACGCGATATCCGTCCACGTGCCTCCTGATCTCTGCTCCTGAAGATCATCTTCACTCAGCAGCAGTCCGACCTGGCGGTTTGCGGCCTGTGGATTGTCCGAGACCCCAATGATGTCGAGAATGTCGGCGCTGCTCAGGCGTTCCACATTTTCGAACACCAAGACCTGCGGATGTTCGTAGACCGAGAAGCTCTCATCAGCCCATCCCGGTGAAATCGTTAAGAGGTCTCCTGTGGGCTGCTCAAACCCGGCAGGCGGCTCGAAATTCACGCGTGCGAACTGGTCTTCGCGGTATGTGATGCCGAGCGATTCGATCGATCTTGTCGGCGCATACGCAAGTTGATAGCCGAGCGATCCGTCGAAGAGCCGCTCGTAGTACTCAGTGCTGGTTGGATAGCGCTCAGGAAGCCGCGGGATGGTCCCCCAGAGGCGGCTGCTGTAGAGAGCCATGTAATCGGATGCAGCCAGTATCTCGGCGATATTCGAGAACTTTTCGACACTGTCCGGGTTGTAGAGTTCCAATCGTTCATGGACGAACACGAATCCGATTCGGTGAGGGATGCCCTCTTCCCAGTGCTCCTGCGCTATCAGGGAATCGGCAGGAGCGCTTTCATGCAGCCAGTCGGAGGCTGCCTGTGCCGGGTGCGGACCTGAGTAGACCGACATGAACGACAGCGTGTAGTGCGCCGTGAACACGAGCATGACCGCGGCGGGCGCGAAAACGAGATATTTGCGCCTGGGCCAGATCGCTTGAAGCAGATCGCCTGCCCACCACAGCAGTCGTGCTCCGTACAGCACCAGGAACGGCACAAGCGGCACCATGTACCGCATGAACTTGACGTCGAACCAGCCGGTGATCAGCAGGTAGGGAATCACCCAGGCCAGGATGATGAGATCGACCTTTCGGCGGCCGAACCATGCGAATGCCAGCCCTGCGAGCAACCCTGTCCAGACGACCAGACCCATAGCCGGACCGAGCCCCCAGAAGCCGAGCTGGAACACCTGGTACCAGTAGCGCGGCGTGTCCGCATACTGCCGGGTGAAAGGCCAGTCGTTGATTCGACGCACCATCTCCGATTGATCACTGATGTTCCCGAAGAACGTCTCCAGGTCCAGGAACATGTATGGCTGGGTGATCAGCACAGTCACGAATGCCACCGCGGTCGCGACGACCAGTCCTTTGAACGCCTGCCACTGCCTTATCGCCGCCTGCGGTGATCTCCAGCCGCGCAAGTTCAGAGTCTCACCAGGCTGTGAGAGCGCATAGATGAGCAGAGACGAGACGATGGCAACGCCAAGTGGTGAGACCGAGAATTTCGTTGCGAATGCCAGTCCCGCCATCAGGCCCATCAACGCCGCATCTTGAAGTCTTCCGCGATAAGCGACTCGGATTGCGAAGAAGACTGTTGCCACGATGAAGGTCGTCATCAGGGCGTCGACGGCGAAGAAGTGTGAGAGCTGGATATTCAGGACAGCCAGCGAGATCATGCCGGCAGCAAGGAATCCAACTCTTCTCGAGTACCAGCGGGAGCCGATGAAGAACACGAGTGCGACTGTGGCCGTATCGGCCAGCGCCGATAGCACACGGCCAGGGAATCGCAGATCGAAGATGTTCAGGTCGTCGTCAAGGAATGCCTGGGCTCCGTACTGCACTGCCTTGAGCATGTAGTGAGGCAGGCTGCCCCAGTTGAAAGAGCCGGGATTAAGCGGGCTCTCCTTAGTGAAGAGCGTGTCTAGATCGCCGGAATCAGGGAACTCAATCCGCTCAACCTGGCTAAGGAAGGCGCGCTCATCCGGATGGAAAAGGCCCCCCTGGTCCCAGTTGATGCCATAGATCCGCAGGGCAAGAGCGAGTGATAGGAGCGCGAAGAGGCCGATTACCACGCGGTGGCGGGCGAACCAGCTTACAGAGGTCGCTCGGGCTTCAGGCTTGTCAGGGACGGTCATTCAGATCGATGAAACTGGCCAGCGTTCAATTGGTTCTTGTCGTCCCTCAATCGTGCGACGCCCTGTCTTCACAGTCTCCGCTGCCATCAGGCTATTCGAGACTGTGCCACGGGTCGAGAGCGCGTTCAGGTCAAGTTTGAATCGACTTGGCTCTCATCGCAAGGCTGTCCACACGTGGGTGTATACGGTATCGGCTGAAGCTCCAGACGTGTGGAGCCCCGCCAATTCGTGGGCAATTCTGCTCGTGCATCCCGTTCTGCCACTGCGAAATTGACCGCCCAAAGACCGAAGCTTAGTCTGATCGTTCTGCATGTGAAAAGCGATCGATTCAACTGAGCAATGCATGCTCAGCGCAAGAATGCTGGAGCCTATGGAAGAGAAACTCAGTTCAAACGGCGTTGCGACCTTTGAGCGCACAGTTCTGCAGAACGGACTGCGGATTCTGACCAGCACGCTCCCTTATACAAACGCCGTCAGCATCAACTTCCTGTTTGGCGCCGGCTCCCGATACGAGAGTGACGAATTGGCTGGCGCTTCGCACCTGTTCGAGCACATGCTGTTCAAGGGAACGAGTAGAAGGCCGACTCCGCGGGAGGTCTCCGAAGTTGTCGAGGGCGTCGGCGGCAGCCTGAACGCCTTCACAGATAAAGAGCTGACCGGTTACTGGTGCCGCCTGGCAAGACCTCACTATAGAGACGGGATCGACCTGCTGGCAGACATGGTCCGCAACTCTCTGCTTCGGCAGGACGACATCGACCGTGAGAAGCAGGTGGTCTATGAGGAGATCAGAGCCACGAACGACTCGCCCGGTGGGCGGGCCGCACTGAACCTTGAGCAGCTTATGTGGCCGGATCAGCCGCTTGGCCGCGATGTAGCAGGCTCTATCGAATCGGTCGGCGCAATAACCCGTGAGCAGATGATCGACTACCTGCACACACAGTACATATCGTCCAACACAGTCATATCGGTCGCAGGGAATATCCAGCACCAGGACGTTGTGAACCAGGTGAATGATCTGCTCGGCGATCTGTCGGACGGCAAGCCTCTGCCGATGAGCGGATTCGAAGACAGCCTCGAAGGTCCGGTGGCCCACGTTGAGAACAGGCCGACTGAGCAGGCGCACATGTCGATTGGCATGCATGGCCTCTCGATCAATGATCCGGACCGGCACGCGCTTGGCCTGCTTTCGGTGATTCTTGGCGAGACGATGAGCAGCAGGCTGTTCGAGGAGATTCGCGAGAAGAGGGGGCTGGCTTACGACATCCACACCTCTGTCCATGCGCTGACAGATACAGGCGAGTTCAACATCGGCGCAGGCATCGATCCCGGGCGCGTCCTGGATGCCGTTCCTGTCATCGTGGAAGAGGTTGCAAAAACGCGCGAGGGAGTGACAGAACGCGAGCTGTTGCAGGCCAAGGAACTGACCCGTGGACGGATGCTGCTGCGCATGGAGGAGAGCCGTGCTGTCTCAGGGTTCCTGGGAGGGCAGGAGCTGTTGAGGGGCGAGGTGAGAACAGTTGAGCAGATCCTTGGCGATGTCGATGCAGTTGAACTGCATGATGTGGCTGCAGTGGCGAAACGAGTGATCACTCCAGACAAGATGGCGCTTTCACTTGTCGGTCCGTTCGATGATCCTGAGCCGTTCAAGCAGGCGATGCGCTTCGAATAAGAGCGAAGTTCGCCTGGCCAGACGAATCCCCACCGGGTTCCGTGTAACGATATTTTCTGCTGGAAACGGCTGAAAAAATGCTTGGGCATTTGGCCGCGTTAGGCGTAGCTTCACATGCATGTTGACTCGCCAGCCACCGCCACCCGATTTTGAATGGACGGCCGAGAGCATTCGCGCTCTCCGCAGTCACCTTGGTCAGTCCCAGGCAGCGCTCGCAAGGGAGCTTGGCATTCGCCAGCAAACTGTTAGCGAGTGGGAGACCGGGATGTACAAGCCCCGGGGAGCTTCGATCACCATCCTCACCCTGCTGGCCGTCAGCTCCGGATTCCAGTTCGATGTGCCGGATCCCGAGGAAGTGCCAGCAACAGAGCCTGCTTCAAGGTCGCGCAAGGCGACTCCTTCGAATCGCGAGGCTGGATACTCAAGAGCACGTGAGGTCAAAGGGCCTCGGACACATCCAGACTGGGTTCGAACCTCAGCTCTGTCCGCAGATGCTGCCCGGACTCGCGGTATCAGCAGCAACTCGGCACCGCAGATGGGCCTTTCAGACGGCGAAATCCCCATGTAGTTGCGGGCTCGTCACACGAGTCTGAAGCGCAGCTCTGCACGCCCGACAACAGTTCGATCCTCATGAAGTCGCGTTGACACTCGTTCAACGCGGTCCTAGCATTCGCCGCCACCCGGACCATTGCTCCTGGTCGCAGATGAAGGCCGACTGTCCGATCTGCCGAAAACGGTGAGATACGAATATCCATCGGTCTGCTTCACAGGACAGGCACGGGCCGGCACTTTGGTCCGAGTGCAGAAGGCAGGGCCGTAACATGGCTAATCAGACGCGCGCCTACATCCTGATCGAAACCTCGGTCGGCAAGACCACTGAGGTCATCGAGCAACTACGCCAGATCGAGGCGATGGTCACGGTTGATGCTGTGACCGGACCTTTCGACATCATTGCGGTCGCAGAGGCAGAGACGCTGAACGCGATTGGCGATCTCATCGGTGATGGCATGCACCGCATCCCCGGCATTCTCAAGACGATCACCTGTCTCTCGGTAAGCCTCCACGAGTAGTCGCGCCGGAGCGTGCAATGCAGTTTCAGTTCACTGAGGAGGATGAGCAGTTCCGAGGTGAGTTGCGTAGTTTCCTGGCTGAACAGCTGCCAGCCGAGTGGACAGGTCCCGCTGATGAGGCTGATGACGAAGACTGGGCGCTGAATCAGCGAATCAAGAAAGCGCTGGCTGATCGGGGCTGGCTGGTGATGCACTGGCCGAAGGCCTACGGCGGAATGGACGCGTCTCCGATGCGGAACATCATCTTCGCTGAGGAGATGGCATATCACCGGGCGCCTGGCAATGATCGCTTTGGCACGAGAATGATCGGACCGGTGCTGCAGCACTACGGCACCGGTGAGCAGAAGTCGCAGTATCTTTCCGACATCGCCATGGGCAGCACCCAGTGGTGCCAGGGCTACTCCGAGCCAGACGCGGGATCAGACCTTGCTTCGCTCAAGACGCGGGCTGTGCTCGAAGGCGACCGCTTCATCGTCAACGGAGCCAAGATCTGGACATCGCTCGCCCACCGCGCTGACATGATCTTCATGCTCGTGCGCACAGACCCTGACGCGCCAAAGCATCGTGGAATATCGATGCTGCTCGTCGATATGAAATCTGCCGGTGTGCAGGTCAGACCGATCATCAACATGTCTGGGTCACACAGCTTCAACCAGGTGATATTCGACGATGTCGAGGTTCCTGCAGAGAATCTCGTAGGCGCGCTGAACAACGGCTGGCGAGTCGGTATGTCGGTTCTTAACTACGAGAGGTCGGGCATCGACTATGTTGCGTGGGGACAGCGAGCATGGGATGAACTGGTGGAGTTCTGTCGCACTGAGAAAGGGGTTGACGGTCAGTCGCTGGCTTCCGATCAGACTGTGCGACGAAAGCTTGCTGAGCTGGACGCGGAACTCGAAGGCGCCCGATTGCTAACGTATGACGTTGCCTGGCATCAGCAGCAGGGAGAGGCGCCGGCAGATGTGGCTTCGATGAGCAAGCTCGCAGGCACACTGGCGAATCGCAATGTGCTGGACTACGGGCTTAAGTTGCTTGGAATGTACGGCGTTCTGGAGAAGGGATCGCCATACGCGAAGCTCCAGGGCCGCTTCTTCAAGATGCGAATGTTCTACACATCGGGCGAAATCCTGGCAGGCACGACGGAGATACAGAAGAACCTCATCGCATGGCGAGGACTTGAGCTGCCGCGGGTTTAGCCGTGCTGAGACGAAGATATGGATCTTGGATTCGACGAAACTGAGCAGATGATCCGTGTCAGCGGCGCGGAGTTCCTGGCGCAAGAAGCAGGTCCCGCGCTGGCTCGTAGTGGTGATGTCGAAGCGTTCTGGCGACAGGTGTCTGAGCTCGGATGGCCCGGCCTCGCGATTCCGGAAACGCACGGTGGAGCCGGAATGGGACTTGCTGCCCTGGGCGTGCTGATCGAGCAGTGGGGCGCTCACCTTGGCCAGGGACCGCTGTTCGAATCGTCGGTTCTGGTTGCTCCGCTTCTTGAGCAGGCGGCCGACGAGCGTCTTGCGAAGGAGATACTGCCAGCAATCGGCGATGGATCAGGATCTGCCGCAGTAGCGATCCTGGAAGAGTCTGCGAAGTGGCGTTCAGACGACATCCACACAGCCGCGGTGCGCACTGACACCGGATGGGCGATCACGGGCGAAAAGCGATTTGTGTCCTACGGAGAATCTTGTGCGAATGTGCTCGTCGCTGCACGCACAGGTGATGGCGCTGACGACATCTCACTGTTTCTGGTGGATCGATCCTCTGATGGCATCTCCAGCGAATCTCTCGATCACGCTTCTGGCGCGCCGATGAGCGTTCTCAGATTCAATGAGACGACCGTTGACGAAGGCCGGCTTGTTGGTGAGATAAACAGCGGCTGTCCACTGATCGAATCACTGATGCTGCGAGGCGCGGCGTTCCAGTCGATCCAGTTGGCTGGACTTGGCCGGCGCGTTCTGGAGATCACTACCGACTATGTAAAAGACCGGCATCAGTTCGGCGTGCCGATCGGCGCTTTCCAGGCGGTCCAGCACCACCTTGCCGATATGGCTGTGTCTGTGCGGCGCGTCGAGCACCTAGCAAGACAGGCGGTCTGGAGCGTTGCTGAAGACAGTCCGGAAGCCGAGGCCAATGTGGCGAGAGCGAAGATGGCAGCGTCAGGGCTGATCCCAGAGGTCTGCTGGACCGCTCACCAGTGCCATGGCGCGATAGGATTCACGCAGGAGCACGATCTGCATCTCTACACGCGACATGCGCTGTCATGGGCAGCGGAATTCGGCGATGCGACAGTACATTCTGATCGACTCGCTTCGTCTCTTGATCTGTCCTGAGCAAAGCACGAAACATAGGTCCGGAGGGGGACATTTATGTTGCAAGACGTTGGTGACGAGCAGCAGGCCGTGGAGCCGGGCTGCGTCTTTTGCCGGATCGTCACCGGATCGCTGCCAAGCCGAAAGGTGTACGAGGACGAGCAGGTCCTCGCGTTCCATGATGTGACTCCTGTAGCCAAGGTGCATGTGCTGGTTATCCCGAAAGAGCACGTCACACGGCTTGAGGAGGCTGACGAGGCCGATGACGCAATGCTCGGGCACATCGTGCGGATCGCCTCGCAGGTCGCGGGCAAGCTTGGGATCAGCGATGGCGGATACCGGCTCGCCATCAACCAGGGAGCGGATGCGGGACAGGTGCTGGATCATCTCCACGTCCATGTCATGGGTGGCCAGGTGCTGTACCCGCTTGGAGAAACTTCGACCGGCACCGAGGGTTAGCCGCCTGTCCTGAGGCCGCCACAGACCGGCCATCGGAATCGCACACGCAGCCGCAACTTGGACAAAGTTGCGCCGCACCTGCCTTGCGCGCATAATGAGGCCGCCATCGTCCGGGCGGTTGTATCGCGCCTTGCCCGAGGTGGCCCGACTCACCGGCGAGCTCCTCTTCGCCGGTCAACGCGACGAGATGAAAGGAGCGGGTATTTGCATCCGTTCGCGTATGTTGCACCCAAGACCGTTGATGAAGCCGTGGCGGTCCTAGAAAAGCACGGTGACAGGGCCCGACCGATTGCTGGAGGAACTGATCTTCTCGTCCAGGCGAGAGGCGGCCGGTGGGATCTTGACGCAGTCGTTGATATCAAGACGATCCCGGAGCTGGTCTCGATCGACAACGGGTCAGACGGCCTCACCTTCGGAGCCGGGGTTCCCTGCTATCAGTTGTACGAGAACCCAGAGCTATCGTCGGAGTATCCGGGGATCATGGACGCCGCCTCGCTGATCGGCGGTATACAGATCCAGTCCCGCGCCGGGCTGGGTGGAAACCTCTGCAACGCCACACCGAGTGGTGACGGAATCTGCCCGTTGATAGTTCACTACGCCACCTGCGTGATCGCCGGCCCATCGGGTCGCCGTGAACTGCCTGTTGAAGATTTCTGCACCGGACCTGGCCAGAACGCGCTTGGCAGTGGCGAGATGCTGGTCAGCCTGAAGCTGCCAAAGCCGGGGTCAGGGTTCGGAGCTGCTTACGAGCGGTTCATTCCCAGGAACGAGATGGACATCGCCGTTGCCGGTGTTGCCGCATCCGTTGACCTGGACTCGAGCGGAAACATCGCTAAGGCCCGCGTTGCGCTCGCATCGGTGGGCCCGACGCCGATCCTGGCCGAGGCTGCCGGTGGCGAGCTTGCTGGCAAGAGCGCGGATGATGAATCTGCGATCGCTGCTGCCGGTGCCGCTGCTGCTGCTGCTGCCAGCCCGATCAGCGACATGCGAGGAACGATTGAACAGCGCAGGCACCTCGTCGAGGTCCTGACGAAGAGGATGGTCAGCAAGGCCATCGAAAGGGCAAGGAGCTAGCATGGACCTGCCACAGAGAGTTCACGTAAGAACCACGATCAACGGGCAGCCACAAGAGTTCCTT
>JANQIZ010000073.1 GCA_028281895.1 Dehalococcoidia bacterium | reverse complement strand
CGAAGAAGTGTAGTCTCCTGCCCGAGAGATCAAGATGAAGGGACGAATAGTCCTCGCAGAAGACGATCCGAACCAGGCAAAGATCGTCAAGCTGTACCTTGAGAGAGAAGGCCACGCCGTTGTCGTCGCAGACAACGGCATGGTCGCGCTTGAGGAGGTGCGGCGCCGCGAGCCGGATCTGCTGATCCTCGATGTGATGATGCCGAAGCTCGACGGCCATGATGTCTGCCGCATCCTGCGGGCCGAATCCGAAGTGCCGATTCTGCTGCTGACTGCTCGCAGCACCGAAGACGACATGCTGATCGGCCTCGACCTGGGCGCAGACGACTATGTCACCAAGCCTTACCGTCCCCGTGAGTTGATGGCGCGCGTCCGGGCTCTGCTGCGCCGCACCACTGCCCGGCCTCAGCTCGATCAGACGATCACTTTCGCCGATCTTGTGATCGATCCCGGCCGGCGAACTGTGACCGTTGATGGTGAGCCTGCAGAGCTAACGGCAGCGGAGTTCGATGTGCTGCTGACACTGGTCGGCTCTCCGGGCATCGTCTTCACCCGGCAACAGCTGCTGGAGAGCGTCATGGGCTGGGACTACGACGGTCTCGATCGCACCATGGACGCCCACATCAAGAATCTGCGTCGCAAACTGGGTGATGACGTCCGCAAACCGCGCTACATCGCCACCGTCGTAGGCGTCGGCTACAAGGCTCCCGATGCGTAGCTTAAGAAGCCGAATCATCCTCCTGACCGTCGTCGTGGCTCTCCTGGCAGTCGCTCTCACCACGTGGGCCATCGCCTCCCGCACGCAGGACGCCGCGGTCAATCAACTGGAGGACCAGGCTCAGGTCGAGAACGAGATCACCGAGGCTCTGACCCGCGTCGCTCTCAAGGTCGACGAGTGGGAAGAAGCGATCGAGTTCGTGCGCGAGCTGGCAGGCAGGTTCGATGTCCGAATCGCGCTAACCGACGAGCGCGGCCGGCTGATCGTCGACACTATGCCCGGTCCCGAACTCCCGCCACTGGTGTCGATCATCGACCCGCTCGGTCCTTTCGCCGAGTTCGGTGAGGAGTTGCCCGAGGAAGACCTCGTGTTCGCAACTATCGAGTGCCTCGACGATCTGGACATACCGTATGAGGTCGACGTATTTGGAAGGCTGTTCGTAGACGAGGGAGCAGATCCTGCCGACGTCGAAGAGTGTTTCGATGAGGCTTTCGAGGAGATCGGTGAGTTCGAGACTGCAGGCGTCGCAGAGCCTGCATGGCTGTTCATCGAGACAGATACCGAGCCGCCGATTCCATGGACACAGCTCATAGTCGTGGCGGCGGTGGTGCTAGTGCTGGCCGGCGGAGCAGCGGCTCTTGTCGGCGGTCTCGTCGCCCGGCCGATTGGCCGCCTGACCGAGGCCACCAGGGCGATACGCGGCGGTGACCTGGGCGCTCGCGTAGGGGTTGGTGCTCCCGAAGAGGTGCGTGAGCTCGCGGAGTCGTTCAACGAGATGGCTTCGGCACTGGAGCTGGAAGACGAGCGGCGCAAGCAGCTCACCTCCGACATAGCGCACGAGTTGCGGTCGCCGGTCACCAACATAATCGGCCACCTTGATGCTGTCAGGGACGGCGTTATCGAAGCCAGCCCCGAGCATCTAGGCGTCGTTTCATCGGAAGCTGATCGACTGCACCGCCTGATCGAGGATCTCGGCCAACTGGCGCAGGCTGAGGAAGGTCAAACAAGGCTGGACCTGGAAGAGGTCGATGTTGGAGCGCTGGTGCGCCGAGTGGCAGATGCCCACGCGCCGGTCGCTGTTGACCGCGGTGTCAAGCTGGATTGCGACTGTCCGGAGGTTATGGCGCGCATCGACGGGTCGAGGGTGGAACAGATAGTTGGCAACCTGCTGAACAACGCGCTTCAGGCGGTGGAGCAGACCGGCAACGTAAGCCTGTCAGTCTCTTCAGATGCCGATTCAGTGATCATCCGCGTGGCCGACGATGGTCCTGGCATTCCCGAAGATCTGCTGCCGGTGATTTTCGACAGATTCCGTAGGAGTGACCAGGCCCGGACTCCGGGCGCTGGTGGACGCGGACTTGGTCTGGCTATAGCCCGTGCGCTGGCACGCGCTCATGGAGGCGACATCACCGCGGCAAATAGCGAGAGTGGCGGAGCCGAGTTCACCGTAACGCTGCCTCGCTGAGACTGAAGCAGGTTCAGGTGCGCCGTTCGTTTTAGCAGTCGGTCGCCGGCCGACTGAACTTTTGGATCAGCGGGCCTAATAGATGCTCGGTCTAATCGCGAACTTGCCCATTCGAGCCGCGGAGACTTGTCACTCCGGACCATTTAGCCGAACCTACTCGTGACTCTCAGTGCTAGCTGAGAATTCGAGACTGGTTCAGATCGTTCGTTTTGGCTTGACGGATCGGACGGCTCCTATCGCTCTCTCTATAGACAATCGGGCCGTACACGACGTTCGGGGACTCCAGCGATTTGTCCTCCCAGATGGTTCCGCCCACCTCGCCCTCGATGATGTTCCCCGTGACGTCGATGTGCCTGGGAATCCGTAGGCTCGGGATGGTCGCATCAACCGCCGTGATGATGAGTCCCGGCTTCAGGTCCTCCTGGTCGCTTTCGTTGATCAGGATGTTGCCGCGGATCTCTGACGGAACCACGGTGCCGTCCTCCTGTTCGCATCCTTGCAGAGCGGCGATGTAGATCAGGCCGATTCGATCTTTCGATTTTGGGGCGGCCTTCGGCAGGATGGCGGAGTTCTTGATCAGCTTCATGTACCTCGGTGCCGGCCCCATCTGAAAGACGCGCTGGTTCGGTGACTACCCTTCCTCCTTACGCTCTTTCTTCGAAGGGAATTGCTCCAGGAACTTGGGCCTGATGCTGAAGAAAGTCGAGGTGGGTGCCCAGTGACCATCAATCCCGCCCGGCTGTCGCTCCAGCGTGTTCAGCTTGAAGGTGTGGCCGCTACCCCCTTCAGCGCCGATCCTTGATTCCACTCCCTTGGCATCGTTGCCCTCGACCGTGCAGTCCATGGAGTCAACGAGGTAGATGGCGTCATCGCCAAAGCCATCGATGACGTTGCCCATGATCTCAATATCGAATGCATCGCTCAGATTGATTCCGGCGCCGCCGTGCTTCGTTATACATCCTCTAGTGCGGCCGTAGAGCCTGTTGTTCGTTATGCGGCCGGGCCCCACTTTCACGCCTGCGCCGTTCTCGGTCAGCAGGGCGTAGCCGGTCTTGATGCAGTTGCCTGCCAGCTGGTCCATACGGGTCTGGTCGAAGAAGCAGTTGTCGATCGTGAAACCGTCGCCAGCATGGATATAGACCAGCTCTGTTACGGCCTGCTCGAGGTAGTTGCACTGCGGCCTGACGACTAGCTTCACGCATTCCATGCTGCCGGTCCAGCGCAGGACGGGGTATTTCGGTTCTTCCTCACCCTCAGCAGGCGGTGGAGGTGGGTGAGTTCCAAAGTTGATCCAGCGTTTTCCGCCGGTCAGAACCGCATCCAGGATAATCTCAGCCGTGTGATTCTTCGGACCGGTGATCCTAGCCTTCTTCCAGGCGTAAAGCGGGCCGGTTGTGCGGATCTTCATCCCGCGCTTGAGACAGATCGGATTTCCATGCTTGCTGGATTGCTCCAGCAGCCTCTGGAACTCGACGGTATCGTCGGTCTTTCCGTCTGCAAAGAGGTCGGAGAGGTCAAGGCTATCCGGCGGGCACGTGTGGGTGCCCTCGCGGCCGAAGGCGCGGAGGATCATGTCCCATATCTGATCTGCCGTCTTCAGGATGAAGCCCAGGATCGAGTCGAAAAAGTTCATGGCGGCGTCCTGATTGACCTTGAAGCTCGCACATCATCGGCGAACAGCTGGCGATTGTCCACCTACCGAGACCGCCTTGATTCCTACCCCTTGCTGCTACTGCCTGCTTAAGAGATTGGCGCAATAGCCTGAAATGGCGGAGGGGACAGGATTCGAACCTGCGATGCCATTGCTGACATACCTGTTTTCAAGACAGGCGCATTCAACCACTCTGCCACCCCTCCGCTGAGTAGGCTGAGCTTCTGATTCTATCGGCTTAACCTGTAGTCCAGCCATAGACTGGATGGCCTGTGAGGCGTGTCTTAGAACTCATCGGCTGCGAGACTGCTGGCATAGTAATTGTTGATGCAACTAACATTGTCTATACTCGCGGGCAGCGCCGGTCCTGATCCGGCATCGAGTGTGGCCAGCGCCCGCGATGGAGGTTGTCATGTCCGAATCGAGCCTGCCGAAGATCACGGTCACAGAAGGTGCCCCGTACATGGTCGAGGAGACGGTGCCGATCCTGGATCACGAGGGGAATCCGATTCCGTCAACCGGCGTCTACTTCATGTGCCGCTGCGGAGGCTCGTCCACGAAACCGTTCTGCGATGGCACGCACAATCGCAACAACTTCAATGGCCAGGAGTTTGCGAGCAAGGACACCGCGGCGGATCGTCGTGACAGCTACGTGGGCGATGGCGTGACGATCTATGACGACCGCAGCCGCTGCGCCCATGCCGGCAACTGCACCGACAACCTGTCTTCCGTGTTCAAGATGGGCACCGAGCCGTGGATAGACCCCAATGGAGCGAAAGCGCAGCAGATCATCGATGTGATCAAGACATGTCCTTCTGGAGCGCTTAGCTACACGCGTGAGCCTGGCGGTGATCCGGAAGAGGAGAGCGCAGGACCGAAGGTGACTGTCGCCGTTGACGCTCCCTACCACACTCGCGGAGTGCAGGTTGTCTCCGGTGACGGTGAGGCCTATGACGTGAGGGAGCGGCAGACGCTGTGCCGCTGCGGCGGATCGCGGAACAAGCCGTTTTGCGATGGGACTCACTGGTACATCGGCTTCAAGCACGAGATGGGCGACGAGAACAGCGCGAAGTAACCACGGTTGCTTTTGCGCAAGGAACAAGAGGTGTTCGATGCCAGATCTAATCGAGGTCTCGCAGGAACAGGTTGAAGAGGCGTTCTCCGCGGGATGTCCGGAGTGCGTGGCTATCGGCGGAAGCTGGGTGCACCTGCGGATGTGTCTCGTGTGCGCTCATGTCGGATGCTGTGACTCGTCTCCCAAGACGCACGCCACAAAGCACTTCGAGGAGACGAGACACGCCGTCGTGAGGTCGATAGAGCCGGGTGAGAACTGGAAGTGGGACTATGAGTCCCAGAGTTTCAGCATCTAGTCTGTCAGCGGTTCAGTCGACGTAGCGCTCCGCCCAGGCCGCAAGAACCCTCGCAACGTACCGGGCATCGCGGGTCTTCGTAAGCAGGTGATCCGCATCGTCGAGTGATACGAAGCTCTTCGGGTGGGGAGCCAGGCGATACAGCGTCGCCGCATTCTCCACCGGAACGATCTCGTCGACTGGTGAGTGGAAGATCATCAGCGCCCGATCGAGATTTCGCACACAGTTCTTGATCGAGCCTGACTGGAGGTCGTCGAGGAACTGCCTCTTGAATCGGAACGATCTGCCGGCGAGCGAAACTTCCGCCTCTCCAGTGCGCTCGATCTCTTCCTGTGACGATGCGATCAGGTGGGTGACATGCTCTGGCTCAGCCGGAGCACCGATCGTCGCCACTGCACGCACCGAATCGAGCTGCTCGGCCGCTCGCAGCACAGCCGCTCCACCGAGCGAATGACCGATCAGCACGCTGACTCCAATGTCTCGCTCGGCGATGAAGTCTGCCGCGCTCACTATGTCCGAGACGTTCGTTGAGAAGTTGCTGTCGGAGAACTCACCCTCGCTTTCGCCTAGGCCTGTGAAATCGAACCGGAGCACGGCAAAGCCTTCTTCTGCAAGCGCTTTGGAGATCGCCTTGGCTGCGCGCAAATCTTTCGAGCAGGTGAAGCAGTGAGCGAACAGCGCGCATGCGCGGGGCTGTCGATCATCAGGCGTGTCCAGGATGGCTGAGAGGGTCTGCTGCTCGGCGTTTTCAAACTGCACTCGTTGTGAAGCCAATCGACTCGCCTTTCACCAGTGACTTTGCGTTGCGCTCAACACTCTTGTCAGGTTAGATGTGGCAAACGCTGAAGGGACGCACCGAGTTGTGTGCACCTGGCAGCCCATTTGCACCAGAGGATCTCAGAAGCGATGCAGGTCAATTCGATATATCACACCGGGTTCGCTGTGCGCGACCTTGAGCGTTCGCTTGAGTTCTATACCGGAACTCTCGGAATGAGCATCGAACGCGGTCCCGCCGAGTCGGACAGTCCATGGCTTGCGCAGGTGGTCGGCTACGACTCTGTGCGAATCAAGATGGCATACGTTGGCGTGGGCGATGGCCACTCGATCGAGTTACTGGAGTACATCGAGCCGTTCGGAACGCCGCAGCCAGGACTCTACGACAGGAACCGTCCCGGCTCTGCACACGCCGCGATGGTCGTTGATGATGTTTCGGCGTGGCGTGAACGGCTGGAGTCGAGCCGAATCAAGGTGTTTGGCCCGCGCGAAGTCCGAGATCTCGAATATCCGTGGGCACGGCTGGCGATCTACTTCCAGGATCCTGACGGCAACTGGCTGGAGATGGTTGAGCGGGACCCGAAGCCGCCTGGCTCGACTGAGAACTAGCGGGCCCCGCGTGAAGCGAATCGGACTTACTGTGCTCCCGCCAAGCGGGTCAGCGGCGAATGGAGTTTCGGTCTACGATCACAGGCAGATATGTGGAACGCGATCAAGAAGTTTCTCTCACGCAATCAGGAGTCGACGCCTGAGAAGGTGCTCGCTCTGTACGAGTCTGCCGTAGAGCTGGCGGAGTCGGGACAGCACAAGAGCGCGATAGAGAAGTTCTCCGAGGCGATCAGGCTGGCGCCGGACACGGGCAAGCTGTTCCATCACCGAGGCTCGTCTTTCGCAGAGATCGGCAGCTTCGATGCTGCAGTGTTTGATCTCGATACCGCGGTGCGTCTGCAGCCTTCTTACCCTGACACCTATCTCGATCGCGGCAATGTGAGGCACGCGATGGGCGAGCTGGACAGGGCTCTGAAGGACTACTCGGAGGCGATTCGGCTCCGTCCTGACTGGGCCGAGGCGCATGCGAACAGGGCTGTTGTGCACGCCGAGATGGGCAACGCCGAAGAAGAGGCCAGTGACCGTCAGCGAGCGCTGGAGCTTGGTGTGGATCCCCTCGCGCTTGAGGAGATGCTGGAAGCCGCAAGGGATAACGCGGCTGGTGAGCTTGCTGATCGTTCCTGAGTCACTCGTACGGTGTACGAATCGAACTGGCCTGTAGACCGACTGTGCGATAATGCCGATACGCAGGCGTTGCCAGACGTTTTCGGTCGTTACGAAAGACGTGTCCGGCGATTCCAGGCAAACCTCATCGATCCACGGAGGTCTCCATGGTAGAAGCAGCAGCTATTCAGCCAGATGCCGTCAGCGTGAGGCGCTTGCAGCGAGAGGATGCCGCGGCCGTGCGAGAGCTCGATGGACTGATCCTGGGAGAGGACCGCTCATCCACGTGGGCGGAGTATGTCGACAGGTTCCTGGCGTTCTCTCGCCTTGGCACCCAGGCTCTGCCATGGTCGGGATCCCAGGTCGCAGAGGTTGAGGACGGAGTGGTTGGCTTCCTCCTGGCGGAGCGGCAAAGCTCTGGCTACGGACTGCCTCCTGGCGTGAGAATCGTCGCCGTAGCGGTACATCCCGACTTCCGTAACCTTGGTGTCGGGCGTCAGCTTGTGGACGCGCTGCGAGCAGATGCGAAACGGCAGGGAATCAAGCACCTGTACTCCGTACTGCAGGACAGGGACGAGCGGGATGCCGAGTTCATGCGGAACTGCGGATTTGAGCTTGCGCCAGTGAAAGTGTTCGTGGCCGAGGCCTAGGCCGCGCAGCCCCAGCCGATGCTGTACCACTCACCGTCTTCCTTGACATAAGGCCCGCCTCCGAGTCCGGGGATGTAGGTGGTGCCGAACTTCAATCCCCAGACCACCGTCGCTCCTGTGCTGCCTGAGAAGAAGACCTGTTCGGATACGAATTCGAGTGTGCTGTCTGGATTGGGATTGATGCGGAGCGCCCGCATCTGCTTGCCGAGCGCATCGCTCGCTCTCGCTGATCCGCGCACACTCGGTGCGCAGGTGGCGTACCAGGCATCGAAATCACCCGTTCCCATAGCCTGAGCCCTCACCAGCAGCAGTTGCTCTATTGATGCCTCGTCCAACGCGCGCTCCGGTGAAATAGTGGCAGGTGCTGCACTGGCCGGCGAAGGCCCGCCAGATGGAGTCTGAGTCGCACCCGGCATCTGTGTTGAGCCTGGCAGGGCAGCCGGGTTGGAAGCGACCGTAGCTGTAGGTTCAGCAAGCCCGGCCTCGGCAGTGAACGTGGCGATCGCCTGTTCCCGCCGTTCTGCTGTGCCAGTGGCCGATATGGCTGTTCCCGATCCAGTATCACCCGCACAACTGACCACCAGTGGGAGCAAGGCGGCCAGCACAAGTGCCGAGGCCGCATTTCGAGGGACAAATCTCAAACTATTACCACCCAGCCGATGCTCTGCAGAAGGCCGTATCCCGATGCATCCAGTCTCGTATCTCACGCATCGAAAGACAAGACTGTCCACTAGAGATAGTTGTTGCTACAATTACATTGTCGTGATGGCCAGAAGCGCCAGTACGAGCCAATTGAGGATCTGACATGCCTGCTGTCACAGTCGAGAACATACTTGCGCTCCCAAGAGTGGAGCGGCCATCGATCGAGTCACAAGAGCGCCAGGTGCGCGTGGTGACTACCGCGCCGAGCGGCTTCGAAGGCGAAGGATTTCCGGTAAGGAGAGCGTTTTCAGGCATTCCTCTGGAGAACCTGGACCCGTTCATCATGATGGATCAGATGGGCGAAGTTGAGTATCGAGCCGGTGAGGCCAAGGGCACGCCGTGGCATCCGCATCGGGGCTTCGAGACTGTGACGTACATGATCGATGGCGTGTTCAAGCACAGGGACTCGCAGGGCGGTGGCGGGCTGATCTCAGATGGAGATACGCAGTGGATGACGGCTGGCGCGGGGATTCTGCATATAGAAGCGCCTACAGAAGAGATCGTTCTTGAGGGTGGCGTGGTTCATGGTCTCCAGTTGTGGGTGAACCTGCCAAAAGACAAGAAGTGGGCCCCGCCGCGCTACCAGGACATCTCTCGAAAGAACCTCTCTCTCATCTCTTCGCATGATGGCGGAGCGTTGCTGCGCGTCATCGCCGGCGATCTGAGCGGTCACGGCGGTCCCGGAATCACCTACTCGCCTATCACAATGGTGCATGCGACGATCAGCCCCGGCGCCAGCGTCGAGGTCCCGTGGAATCCAGAGTTCAATGCCCTCGGATACGTGCTCGCAGGCAAGGGCTCCGCGGGATCAACAGGACACACGGTCCACACAGGCCAGGCGATCCTTTTCGGTGATGGCGATCACGTTGTGGTTGGTGCGGCAGAAGAGCAGGATTCGAACGCGCCGGAGCTGGAAGTGGTCCTGCTCGGAGGCCTGCCCATTCGTGAGCCGATCGCATGGTACGGGCCGTTCGTGATGAACTCGCAGGAAGAGCTTCAGCAGGCGTTTGCCGACTACAAGTCAGGCAAGATGGGCGAGATTCCGGCGGATCACTACGTCCCGCACTCTGGAGCTAACTCGAACTAGGGCGCGGTCCAGGTGGCGTCTCGCAGTGCCGTATGGCCAACTGACTCCGCTGGCAGGTCTGTGATGAAACGCTCTGACGCAATCTGCTGGAACTCGTCCATGAGATCTGTTCTCTCAAGCAGTTCATCGGCCCAGGCTTCCACCTCATCAGCCGGAATGTTCACCAGGATGTTGAACAGGGCATAAGCGAACGCAGAATCGAGCGTTTCGCCAGATCGAAGCCGGTCAGCGAAACCTACGTCGGAAGGATCGGAGAGCGCCATCGTCCAGAGGAGCCTGTAGCCAACGTCGTGCTCGGTGCCGCGATTGCGGCGCAGCTCATAGACCTGATCGAAACGATCTCTTGCTGAAGGCACGTCCGGGAACAGGTCGAGCTCTTCGCCCATGAACTCCTCTATGGCGCGCCATCCCGCCGCTTCGAAGATCTGGGCCTGGCCTTCGAGAAGGCCGCGCTTCTGGATGCTGAATGGCAGCTCCGTCTGCTCAGGGTTTCGCAGATCCTGCAAACCATGCGCAAGCTCATGCAGATAGGTTCCAAGCGCATCGAGCGGTGACAGTCCCAGGTCTACGAACAGGTGAACCTGGCCATTGGAGCGGGTCTTGAACCCGATCTCGCCGCGATCACCTGTACAGAAGTCGAACGCCTCCTCGTACACGCTTACGCTCATGGTGATCCAGTTGGACATGCACGCCGCGGTCGACTCGTCTTCGAACACTCGTTCCGACTCGAAGTGAATGACATAGCCCTCTGTGTTCAGGTCCCGCCCAGTTAAGAGGTAGTAGGCGGCGCGTCCGGCGGCCATGAGTTCCGGTGTCCAGTCCCGTTCAGGAGCGCCTGGCCCGCGGACAGGACGCAGCTCACGGCGCCATTCGTTGAAGATGGGTGCGAATGCCGACTGCAGCTCCGCATCGGACATCTCGAACGGCGTCTCTCCTGGATCAGGCCCATCGTTCCACGTGAAGGTTCGTTCGTAAGTGTTGTCGCTCTCGTTCAGCTCATCGAACAGGCCGTCAGGATCGAGAATCACGCGGATCGTGTGCTGTCCGGGAGTCGCCATCGATGCAGGAACGACAGCATGGCCTTCCCATTCGGTGCCGACGTTGCTCGACCCGGAGTTGAAGAATCGACGATCGATCAGTTTGCCGTCGAAGAGCACGTCGGCCGCCAGCTGGTCAGTCAACGGCAGGCTGAAGCGACTGGCATTGGTGAAAGCGAAGTCGATGCGGCTCACCTTTCCGGATTCGAGCCAGCCGTCCTGCCCGGGTCGGAGCAGCGCGTTATCGACCTGGGTTGTGATGCCTGAGTCCCAGCCGAACGGACGGAACGGCATCAGGTTGGCGCGTGAGAGAGGTTCTCTTGCGGGCGCTTCGAGTTCGACGATTTCAGCAGGCGGTGGCGGATCGCCAACACCCCAGACGAACTCAGTCTCGAACGCATTGTCGGTCTCGTCTGATTCGTGAATGCGGTCGAGCGGATCAACTACTACTCGGAGCGTATGAGGCCCCGGCGCAATCTCGGCCAATTCGTGCAGGTCGTCGATCTTGAAGAAGATCGGCTCATTGGCGCCCAGGTTCTGGAAGGTAGCCCTGCGAACGAGATTGCCGTCTAGATACAGGTCCATCTCGACACGTTGCTCGATGTAGTAGATCGATCGGTTTCCTGCGCCGTACTTAATGTGGCTGGGCGCGTCGACCGATAGCTTGCCGGAGAGTGGATCGTCAGGATGGCTGGAGACGAAGATCGGCTCGGTTTTGCCTCTGGGCAGAGCTATGAGCAGATTGGGCAGGAGATGAGGCGCTGCGCCTGATCGAGCCGGAATATCGACGATGTCGAGAGTCTGGATTCTGTTGTTGTCGAGTTCCACCACCTCGTTGATGCTGTCCAATGGATCGACTACCAGTTCGATCTGATGTGGACCCGGCTCGATGTTGACTCCGTCGAAGAGCCCAGTGAGAGCTTCGACAAACAGAAAGGTGCGGGTTGGCAGATCTTCTACGAACCACTGTGCTACGACCGTGCCGTCTAGCCGGAGTTCAATAGTGAACGGTTTGTCGATGTTTCGCTGGCCAGTGTTGTGTACCTGCCAGCTGATCTTCAGGTCTTCAAGCGGATAGTCACCATTCGGGTTCTGTCCCTCGATTAGCAGACCGTTTCCACCGACAGCCACTGTGAGATTCGTCAGTGGTTGAGGCCTGGGCGTCGGTGTTGGGAACGGGCCCTCCGGGACAACCGGCTGAACCGGCGGCAGCGGCTGAGGCACGGGGAAGCGCTGGAGCACCGGGAACGCGGAGATCGCT
>JANQIZ010000067.1 GCA_028281895.1 Dehalococcoidia bacterium | reverse complement strand
CCTACTTTCCGCCCGGAGCACAGCGGCAGCGCCTGGCCGCCATCATCGGGCTCATCGGCGCCATCGACACGCCGATCGTCTACTACGCCGCCAACCTGTGGTCGCAGGCTCACCCGCCAGTCGTTGTGGGACCTGATAGCGACAACGAGTCGGCGTTCTCAGGCGACTTCGGGATCACGCTGTTCGTGGCCACGATGGCCTTCACATTCCTGTTCATCTACATCGCCAGGGAACGCTTCCTGACTCGTGAGACGGAAGACACGTTGATCGAGATCCAGCGGCAGATTGGCGACGCGGAGCCTGCTCATTGACGATCCATCGCTCACTCACCCGCTACGTATTCGCCTTTGTGCTCATCGCCGCGCTGCTGACGCCAGCAGTAACAGTCGCTGCGCAGGATGGCAGGACGATCACGAACGGCATCGTTGTGGGCGTCCAGGCTGGCGACGACCGAAGGCTTGAGCGCATCGCCGTTTCAGACTCTGGCGGCAACATCACCGAGTTCACTGTTCAGGATTCAACCGAGTACGGTCTCGAGACCCAGGCGGGGGATCGCTGGGTGGGCAGGCAGGGCGATGGCGACGATGGCATCGACGCGGTCACCAGGCTACGCGATCACCAGGAGCGTTTCGCCGCTATCACGGTCACATCGCAGAACGGCGTGGCCACCAGCATCGTAGAGAGAGAGAGCGGCAAGCTGGAGACGAACCTGTCGTTCCTGTTTGCGGTGTTCGCCATCACGTGGGCCGGATTCTTCGCATACATCTTCTTCGTCTCACGAAAACAACGCGAGCTCCAGAAGGAAGTTGCACGGCTGCGAGCTACCATCAAGCAAAAATCAGATCAGTAGCAGCAATGGCAATCAACCCTCCAGACAACTCCCCGAATCCAGAGCCAGAAGTAGAAGACGAGATCCTCTACCCGAAGCCGACGGCACGGCAGGCGACTCTCTTCAGCCCGCGCATGAAGATCGGCATCGTCTTCGCGCTTGTGGCAGCAGGCCTGGTCTACTTCGGCGTGACAGCTTTCGACAGCGCCACGGTTGAGTTCAACAAGGTTGAGGCTGTTGTTGAGGCCGGGCCTACGCCGGATGACCGAACGGTGGGCGTGATCGGCAAGCTCGTCGAGAACTCGTATGTCAGATCGGCCGATGGCGTCACTGCGAACTTCTCCCTGGTTGACGAGGACGGCAATACGCCGATGGATGTGACGTACGTGGGTGAGATCGGCCAGGTGTTCTTCAACGATCACTCTGAGATCATTCTCAAAGGCCGCATGGGGTCGAACGATGTGTTCGTGGCGGACACGCTCACCGTGCGCTGCCCGTCGAAATACCTGACCGAGCAGGAACGCGCCGAGATCGAGGCACAGGACGCAGGCGAGCCTCTGCCGCCGCCCTACCAGCCAGACTACTTCCAGCGCGACGCCTAACCAGATCCGCAGGCCACTTCTCTCTCTGAGCAGGGTGCCCATTTCTCCCTCCCCCTAGGGAGGGAGTCAGAAGGTGGGTCGAGTTCGTCATGCTGAACTTGATTCAGCATCTCCTTATGACTTGTTCCAGGAGATTCCAGATCAAGTCTGGAATGACGAGAGCGCGAACGTTTGTCATCCCGAGCGAAGCCGAGGGATCTGACCGTACTTCCACAGTCACCGCGAGATTCTGAATCAACCCGTTCGGCTTCGCTCAGGGCAAGTTCAGAATGACAGATGACAACTCTGCTCCAGAGTGAAAATCGCTTTTTTATGCCTTGTTGATAGACAACTGCCGATTTGACAGGTACATTCGCCGACCGGAGAAATCACATGAACAACAAAGAATCCGTAACAGTCAATAACGAGTCTCGACGAGACTTCCTGAAGAAGGCCGGTATGGCTACGCTTGGCGCAACTGCGCTATGGGTAGCGCCGAAGGTCACGACAGTGGGCGCAAAGCCTGCCTACGCTAGCGTGACCCAGGCGAATCCGACCAATGGATTCGACTGCGTATACCCGCCTCACGGATCCTCCATCGATCCGGGAAGCGTCGAATTTCAGTGGACCTCTTACCCGGGAGCACAGTCATACAAGGTGCACCTGTTCAGTGGCACAGGCTGCGAAAACCACATCATTACTGCTACTGCTATTCTTGGGAATACGACCAAGACGGTCCACAACGTCGTGCTGCCGTCGTTTTCCTGGCAGGTTGAGGCATGCGACGGGCCAGTTGGCACTGGCAATGTGATCGCCACCACTGGCTGCTGCGAGTTCACAGTTCACCAGGCCTAGTAAACGCAGATAGCCAGAACTAGACCCCAGCGTCTGATCGAACAAAGACTGCAGCCAAAGCGCAAGTACCCACTAGTGACTGAGTAATTCAAAACTCAGTCACTAGTGCTATCTGGCCAAAACACCAGGCGCCGCCTGGCCACTTTCTTCCGCCGGACCTCTTCCTGCTGAGCGAAATGGAACCACACTCTCCCTACCTGAGCTAGGGAGGGAGTCAGAGGGTGGGTCGTCTATTTGTCATCCCGACCGCACCTCTTGTCATCCCGAGCGAAGCCGAGGGATCTGACCGTTTCGCACAGCC
>JANQIZ010000002.1 GCA_028281895.1 Dehalococcoidia bacterium | reverse complement strand
GGGAATGCGGCGAAGAGGCTGGCAGACCGCGATCGAGTACGCCATGTCTGTTGGAGATCGAGCGCCGGGAGTCGCAGAATCCGCCCTGTACATCGCGATGGCGTTCGAGCGTGACAGGTATGCTCACCCGGACGACAGGCCGGATGCCGAGAATCTGAACCGTCACTGGCATCGTGTGCTGCGAGGGATGATCGGATACCGTGTGCGGGTGATCGGAAGCGCGGGACCGGAGCTTGGCGAAGGGCGAAGCTCGGCCTAGAAGCAGGTTTGTAGTTACTCAGACGAGGGAATGATGCACTACGACATTTTCGAGACCGAAATGGGCTGGGTAGCGGTGGTGGTCAACGAACGCGGGGTCGTGAGGATGAGCCTGCCAGAGCCGGTGCTCGACCAGGCCTACGATCACGTGAGGCCTGAGATCGAACGGGCGGAACTTGATCCGGACAAGGTTTCGGATGTGCGCGAGAAGGTCCGGGCGTACTGCGCAGGGTCGCGGGTCGACCTTACGGACGTTCCAGTGGATATGAGCGCTATGTCGCCTTTCTTCCGCAAGGCGCGGGAGGCCTGCAGGTCTATCCCCGATGGCGAGACTCGCACCTACGCATGGCTGGCCGAACAGGCGGGCAATGTGCGGGCTGCGCGGGGAGCCGGTCAGGCGATGGCCAAGAATCCTCTAGCGCTTCTTGTGCCCTGCCACAGGGTGATCGGCTCCGATGGCGAGTTGCATGGCTTTGGCGGCGGAGTTGGCCTGCCACTGAAACAGCAACTGCTCGAGATGGAGCGGCAGCACGCGCTCGTCGGCTAGAGCGATCCGAACAGGCGGGCCAGCACGGCGTCCGTCTTGCCGAACATCACCCGCTCTTCTTCTGGATCGGCATGGTCGTAGCCGAGCAGATGCAGCACGCCGTGAACCGTGAGCATCGCCAGTTCCCTCTCGAACGGAACCGATCTCTCGTCTGACTGGCGCTTCGTCTGCTGCAATGAGATCACGATCTCGCCAAGCCGCTGCTCTTCACCTGGGATCGAGAACTCGTCTCCAGCAACCTGCTCAGGCGGTGTTCCGTTGTGCCATCCATCGACCTCATTGAACGACAGGACATCGGTCACTGCGTCTTCGCCATTGAACTCTCTGTTCAGCTGGCGTAATCGTGAGTCGTCGCTGAGCAGCACAGTTACGGCGTCAGGGCCAACAGAGTGCTCGGCGTCAAGCGCGGCTTCAGCGGCTCGGCAGACAAGCGTGATGAGTTCTGGATCGGAATCGAAGCCAGGCACAGGATCGGCAAGCACCTCGACTCGACCCTGCTGATCTTCGCTACTCACCGCGCGCAACCAGGCTCGCCTCTTCCTGGAGCACCCTGATTCGGGAATGGAGAGGACCGAACGCAGGGTCGGCATCGGCAAGATCAGACGCTACGAGCGATGCCCTGGATATGCCCTGGCGTATCTCTGGAGAGCGCACATGGCCAACCTCAAGGTAGGTCCGAGCCTCGTATAGCGCAGGTATAAGCTCCTCACCGATCCGACCTGCCAGCGAGCGATCGACAGGCGGAATAGCAAGAGTCTCAGCGAACTGCACCGCCTCTTCCAGCAAAGTGATCACCGCGAGCGCGTCCGGCCCTTCCCGCCTCTCAGTCTTCTGGTTCGCCATCCTGCTTTTCTTCCCGTCTCGATTGCCTGTATCGGTCAAACGCGAGCCAGATCGTAACAGCCGTAGCGGCTCCTGCAACATCGGCGATGAGGTCGATTGCAGACGCCGATCTTCCTGGCACGAACGCCTGGTGGAACTCGTCGGAGACGCCGTAGAGCAAACAGAAGACGACCGTGTCGATGGCCAGCATGTTCTTCCGCTTCGGAAGGTAGATGCGAAGAGCGGCGTGGACGAGCGCGGCGAGCACGAAGTACAGGCCGAAGTGCGCGAGCAGATCAGCCTGCGGAATGGAGTCGATGAAGCTCGGGGCATCGTCGAAGCTTGAGCCAGACTGCGACGAGAGCAGGAAGATGAAGATGGCCCAGCCGAGGGCGCCGCCGGTGATCAGGTTTCGCTGCAAGGAAACTTGCCTGGTTGCTTAACTCTGGTGGCGCCAAGATCGACGCCTCATTCAGGTTATACGGCCAGCAGCACGCCGGTGTACTGCTGGCGCGCGCAACTATGTCGTTACGCCTGCAAGCTAACCGATGCTGTAGATGAAGACGATGGCGGCGATGAGCGCGGCGATCAGCACTACCAGGTAGATGCTGAGGCCAATGAGTGTGCGGCGCCGGCTGAGTCCTGGCGCAGCGGAGCTATGAAGCATCGTCTGGCCGCGACCACGCCGGGGATCATAGCCCAGCGGATGCTTAACGTTGCTGTGAACGGGCGAGATTCCGGTTGTGTGCCGCGGATCATAGACGGTCATTGGATCTGGCATCGTCTGCACCTCCCGAATCTATCTCGGTGAACTCGCACTCTGGCCGAGTTCTTCCCATCATAATGCCCGAGAACTGTTGAGAGAGGTTGGAGATCTGGGCCAGATGCAGCCTCTACTGTGGCTCTGAGTAGTCAGCAAGCTGCTCTGCGAACGTGAATACAGCCGGGAGGCCGCCTGTGTGCAGGAACACAACCGTCTCGTCCTTGCCAACATTGCCTTCACGCACCTGGTCGATGAGTGCCGCCATAACCGTCCCCGTGTAGTTGGGATCGCAGATGATGGCATCGGTTCGTGCGGCCATGTGGATCGCCTCGGCAACCTCGGGCGTCATGATCCCGTAGCCCTCGCCGACGTACTGGCTGTGCACAGTCATGTCGTCCTGAGTGAAGGTGGCCGGGAGGTCGAGAAGCTCCCGGATGTCGCTGTCGTGATCGAAGATGTACTCGCCAAGTGGCGGATCGAAGGTCACCTGCACGCCAGTGAACTTCCAGTCCAGCCCAAGGTTGCGTGCGACAAGGATCAGGCCACATAGCGAGCGCCCTGCGACGCCGAAGATGTGAACGTTCTGGAGTCCGAGCGCCTCAATCTGCTCCAGCAGCTCCAGCCCTGCATCAACGAAGCCGACCATGCCAACTATCCGGGGGAACAGGTGCTCCTGGACCAGGTACGGCTTCGCGCCCTCTTTCTCCAGCTCTTCTTTCAGATTTGCCGCGTAGTCGTCTGCTGTCTCCGACTGAAACTCGTCAAGCAGATGCAGCTCAGCGCCGAGCAGCTTGTCGACGAGCAGGTTGCCCTGGATCTTGCGATGGGCAGCGTTCTTGAGCACGAGGATGTAGCGCAGCCCGGTCTTATTGGCAGCGGCAGCGGTCATGCGAGCGTTGTTCGAGTGGTAGTCCATGATGTTGATCACGGTGTCGTAACCCTCATCACGGATATGCGGCATCTCGAACTCGTAGTGGCGGGCCTTGTTGCCGCCGTACGCGAGACCGGTCATGTCCTCACGCTTAACCAGGATGCGCGGACCGCCAAGCTCAGCGCTCAGCCTCGGCATCTCCTCCAAGGGAGTCGGCAGGTGGGCCATACGCATCCGTGGCAGTCTGTTGATACGGGAGCGAAGCTGCGAACGAGTCAGTTTCTGATCGGAAGATGTGGTGCTCACGGACATGCCTCGGCAGAAAGATGCGAATGTTTCGAGTTCGCAGTCGCGATGGCCTGCCATGGCCTAAGTGAAAAGCAACTGCGCGTCCCGCGGCAGACCCGCGAGACGCGCACATGATACCGCTGGTTTTGTGAGCTGTAGCCTAAACCGGCACGACGCTGGTTACAGGCATCGCATGAACCATCTTCACGGTGTCGATATCGCACATCGAAAAGAGCGGAGCGCACTCCTCTGCGGTCATCGCAAGCTGATTGGCCATCTCAACCGCGGCAAGCGATTCCCAGTAAACGACATCGATGTAGGTGTCTTCCTTCTCATTGTGCGAGAGGTTCCTTGAGACGAATCCCGGCTGACGGCTGAGCCAGCCTGCCAGGGACTCGTTTGCGCTTGCGAAAGCGTCTTCGGTCGCTCCAGGCTTGAGCTTGAAGGTCACCAGCTCCAGCACGTGGTCGTTGTGGTTTGCGGACATCTGCGATCTCCTCATCGTCCTGTTGTCGGATAATGCGGCCGAGCGGCCACTGGAGACAGGCTATAGCCGAACCCTGACAGCCCTGTGTCACCGTTTCGAAAGACCATCAAGAGACCGGAGATTCCGGATTGCAGAGACTGCAACGCCTCTACGCCATAGTCGAATACATGCGGAGCCGCCGCGTTGCGGTGACCGTTCCTGAGCTTGCTGAACGGTTTGACGTGGGTGAGCGCACGATTCACCGCGACATCGCGGCGCTGAGAGAGCAGGACGTGCCGGTGTATGGCGAGCCTGGCCGGCACGGAGGCCTGACGATTGGCAGGGAGTATTCGATGCCGCCGCTCGGACTGAGCATCGACGAGCTGTTTGGGATGTGGGTCTCGCAGCGGCTGAGCACTGTCTCGGGCGCGGTGCCCGGCGGCATGGGAGTTGGCGCAGCGTTCG
>JANQIZ010000259.1 GCA_028281895.1 Dehalococcoidia bacterium | reverse complement strand
GATGGATGAGGCGAGAACCTCTCTCGCCGTGCCGTCTGCTTCTTCCCTTGCGCGGAGTTCCGCGTCACGGTAGCGACGGGCTAGGTCAAACTCAATCTCTTCGTCAGCGCGTTCGAGGAGTAGTTGTCTGGCATCTGCCATTGAAAGACCTGAGATCTGCTCGAGCCGCTCCTGCTCCTGCATACGAATAGCTGACAGCTCACGCTGCTCTTCTTCGAGTGCATCTCGCTGGTGGCGAACCTCGGCATCTCTTTCTTCCAACATCGCAGCCCGGTTTTCGAGGTTTTCCTCTCGGGCTTCAAGGCGGCTCTCAGTCCGCTGCAGTTCCTGACGTTCTTTCCTGAGCTCCTCTTCGACTCTGGTTCGTAACTGAAGAGATTCCTCTTTGGCTTCTAGGAGGATCTCCTTGCCTCTGGCTTCGGATCTGCGGATCTGCTGTTCCGCAGCGTTTTCAGAAGCACGGATCGAATTCGACGCTACCCGGCTGCGAAGGTAAAACCCTCCTGCCGCTGCCGGAACCCCAACTACAAGGGCAGTTAAGACGGCCGCTAGGACGATGTCCATGCTGGACTCCCCTGTCTGGCCGTGATTGTTAACTTGTTAGAGCGCGGCTACTACGCCACACTCACGGTCTGATACTACGTACGAACTGAAAAAGGTGTCAAGATTGGCATCGCCACACCGATAGGCAAAGAACGACGGCCAACTGGAAACGTGTTGAAATACACCGTACGTTTCGAGCAATTCCTTCTGTAAGGCTAAAAGAGGGCTGAAATCGAATGACCTCGATGAAAGTGACGCGGCTATCCAGACACCCGGTCAAGTCTTTGACCCCGGAGCAGGTGACTCAGCTGCATCTGACCGAAGATGGCCGGATTCAGGGTGATCGAGTACTGGCATTTCGGTTTCGCAATGCAGGCGATCCCGGCAACTGGACCTGGCAGACGAAACAGAATTTTGTAGGCCTTATCAATACGCCGGGACTGGCGAATCTAGTCGCGAGCTTCGACCAAGCGTCATCAGTTCTCCGCCTACAAACGGATGATCTGCTCATCTTCGAGGGCGACATCAGCGATCCCTCGCAACGCGCCGCTGCCGAGCAGTCTTTCACCGACTACGCGCTAACTCTGTTCGACAATCCATTGGCCAGATACCCGGAACGATACCCGGTGGCACTCGTTGGTGACGGAGTGCAGCCACTGTTCCATGACACATCTGCCGGGTTGGTCACGCTTTACTGCGAAGAGAGCTTGCAGGCGCTATCGGAATCTCTTGGAACGGACGAGATCGATGGAACACGATTCCGATCCAACATCGTGGTGTCTGGCCTCGATGAGCCAATGTCCGAGATGAGCTGGATCGGCCGCGAGGTAAAGATCGGCGAGATCGAGTTCAAAGTCACCAAGGCTGTGAATCGATGCCTCGTCACGCATGTGAATCCAAGAACCGGCGTACGCGACCTGGATGTGATGGGCGAACTCACCCGGGAATTCACACCTGAGAAGCCTCAGTTTGCGGTAATGCTGCAGGCCAGGTGCCCCGGTGGGACGATCTCACTTCAAGATGAGGTCGAACTGCTGTCCTGAAGCAACCTGTTCCGGTCTTGACGCACCAGTCCCAGTGAAACGTTTGCTTCCGTTGCTAGAATTCGGAATCGATCTGCGACGAATCTCGTCCTAGAGTGCTATCAAGCCGAAATGCAGCTTTGTGGTGATAGCAGACTGCAACTGCTTAGGCTTGGTAACGTCGAAACTGTTCGTGGATCGCCAGCGCAGCACGTCCGGAGAATCGAGTTGACCAACACAGCCTCCACACCGCCCACTCAAACGGCTGTCCGCTATGAGCCAGCCGCTGTCGAGGCCAAATGGCAGCGGCGCTGGCAGGAGGACGACCTCTACAAGGCTGAAGATGCTGTTCCCGGCAAGGAGAACTGGTACGCGCTGACCATGTTCCCCTACCCGTCTGGCGACGTTCACATTGGCCACTGGTTCGCCTACACCCCCGCCGACGCCCACGCCCGCTTCATGCGCATGCAGGGCTACAACGTGATGCATCCTCAGGGGTTCGATTCGTTTGGCCTGCCTGCTGAAAACGCTGCCATCTCTCGAGGAGCAGACCCGCGTGAGTGGACGGTCGCCAATATGGACAACATGCGGCGTCAGTTCAAGCTGATGGGCGCGTCTTATGACTGGAACCGCGAGCTGGCCACCTGTGAGCCGGACTACTACCGCTGGAACCAGTACTTCTTCCTGAAGTTCTACGAAAAAGGCATCGCCTACCGAAAGAACGGGGCCGCCAACTGGTGCCCACAGGATCAGACCACGCTCGCCAATGAGCAGGTCAAGGACGGCGCGTGCGAGCGGTGCGGCACGACTGTTGTCCGCCGCGAGATGCCTCAGTGGTTCTTCCGCATCACCGATTACGCTGATGAGCTGCTTGAGATGGACAGCATCGACTGGCCAGAGAAGATCAAGGTGATGCAGCGGAACTGGATCGGTCGCTCAACTGGTGTGACCATCGGGTTCGATGTGTCCGAATACATGCCGGACGGCGAGAGCGACAAGATCGAGACTTTTACGACGCGCATAGACACCGTCTATGGCGTGACCTTTGTTGTTCTGGCTCCCGAGCACCCGCTGGTGTCGAAACTGACTCAGCCTCAGCAACAGGGAGAAGTCGATGCATACATCGAGAACGCGGCTCGCCAATCTGAGATCGAGCGCACATCGACAGAACGAGAGAAGACCGGAGTTCACACCGGCGCATATGCGACTAATCCGCTGAACGGCGAAAAGGTGCCTGTTTTAGTTGGCGACTACGTGCTGGCGACTTATGGAACCGGCGCAGTGATGGGTGTTCCGGCGCACGATGAAAGAGACTTTGTTTTCGCGAAGAAGTTCGGCCTGCCGATTCGAGTCGTCGTCGCTCCAGAAGGCTGGTCAGGCGAAGAATTGGCTGAGGCCTATATAGCGCCTGGCACTCAGGTGAACTCCGCCGAATTCGATGGCCTCCCAAGCGCAGAAGGCAAAGAGCGCATCGCCGACAAAATCGAGTCGAACGGATGGGGCGAGCGCACCATCACCTACCACCTGCGAGACTGGCTGATCTCTCGCCAGCGGTACTGGGGCACGCCGATCCCCATCATCTATTGCGATGACTGCGGAACGGTTCCCGTCCCCGAGCAGGATCTCCCGGTGATACTGCCGGATAACGTCGAGTTCACGCCAACTGGCCAGTCCCCGCTGACTCTTGACGAAGAGTTCGTCAACGTTCCATGCCCGGACTGCGGCCGTCCGGCGAAGCGTGAGACCGACACCATGGACACGTTCGTCGATTCGTCGTGGTATCACCTGCGATTCACGAGCCCAGGACTCATGGAGGAGCCGTTCGACTCTGAGAAGGTTCGCCAGTGGGTGCCCGTACATCAGTACATGGGCGGCGCCGAGCACGCCGTGATGCACCTGCTGTACTCCAGATTCTTCAACAAGGCCCTGCGCGACATCGGCATGGTTGAGTTTGACGAGCCGTACACCCGTCTCTTCAACCAGGGCACGATGACGAAAGACCATATGAAGATCTCCAAGCGGGCCAACCCGTTGAATCCGGAACCGATCATCGAGCGATTCGGCACCGACACGCTGCGCTGCTACCTGATGTTCCTTGGGCCCTGGGACCAGGGTGGAGACTGGTCAGACCAGGCGATCAACGGGATCTCGCGCTGGCTCCAGCGAGTCTGGGACCTGGCACTGAGAGAAAGCCCGTCAGGCAGCGATACGGATGCCGATCGCCAGATTGAACGGGCATCCCACGCCCTGACCGGACGTGTCATCGGCGATATGCAGCAGTTCAAGTTCAACACGACCATCGCAGCGTTGATGGAGTTCACTAACGAGCTGAGCCGCTCACGCGAGACCGGCAATACCTCTCGCGAAGCCTGGACTTCGGCTATAGAACGGCTGCTTTTGCACCTCGCCCCACTTGCGCCTCACGTTGCTGAAGAACTGTGGGAGCAGACGGGACATCGCTACTCGATTCATCAGCAGTCGACACCTGGCTGGGAGGAGGCCAAGGCTGCGGCTGACACAGAGACCATCGTCGTGCAGGTGAATGGCAAGGTTCGAGAACAGCTTCAGCTGCCGGCAGGCGTGGCACAGGACACGGCCGTTTCCGCAGCGCTGGCCAGCGAGAAGGTTCAACGTTACACAGACGGAGCCGAGATCCTGAAGCAGATCTTCGTGCCTGGCCGGTTGATCAACCTGGTCGTGAAGCCTGGCAAGTAGATCAAACTAAAGACGACGGGCGTAAAATCTTACGGATCACCTGATTTTCATCCAGACGCCGACCGCGCGCGGCGATAAGAAAATGGCAAGGCTGCCAGGCAGATGCTCAAGAAGCTAGCTATAGCGTTCTTCGTCTGTATCGTCGTGCTCAACCTGGTCATCGCTGCGTTCGCCTTCGGGCGCACCCGAGATCGCGATCTTTCCGCTCCAAACACAGCGATCGAGTACCAGGTGGCCGCTATCGGTGGCAACTACGAACTCATGTGGGATCTTGCTGACCCTGAACTTCGATCCGGCCTCAGCCGTGAAGAGTTCATCGAGCAGGCGCGCGCCGAAGCACGCGCGCCTGCCAATGTCCTTGATTGGTCTGCCCTCACCGAAACCGCTGGGGAGATCGCCCGCGTTCACACTCTGGTTGAGCTAACCGGCGGCGTCAGGGAGCTTCACAGAATCATGCTGCAGATGACAGACGGTGAATGGCGCGTCTCGGACTATGAGCCCTACGACGGTCCCTGGCCACCGAATGAGCCATCGCTGGACGGATAGACATGAACTCCAGCTCCAGGATCGTAATCGTCGGCGCGGGCATCATTGGCTCCACTATCGCGTTCCAACTCACTCGACGCCATTCGAACGTTACTGTCATCGATGGAGCGGCTCCCGGAAGTGGCGCCACCCTGGCCTCCTACGCCTGGATCAATTCGCGTGACAAAGAGCCGCGCCACTATCATGATCTGAATCGTCGTTCGCTCGATATGTGGTCGCGTTTCGCGAGGGACCTTGACGCAGACGTCGGTTTGCGCTGGGGTGGAGAGATACGCTGGGCCGCGACTGAGTCTGGAGCGCGCGAACTCCTCGATCACGCTGAGCGGTTGCGCAGCTGGTCATACCCGATTTTCGAGCTTGGACGGCATGAGGCACGTGCCCTCGAGCCCGGCATCGTGATGGAGCCGTTCGAGGCTGCCGTCTACTGCGGTATCGAAGGCCACGTCGACACCCAGAAGGTCGTTAAGGCCTGCCTGAACCACGTTCAGCGGGCCGGAGCCGAACTCATCACAAACGATCCTGTGGCATCGATAGATGTTCAACCTGAGTCGGGCGGAAAAGCAGCTGCGAACTCCGTAACACTGGCAAGTGGCAGACGGCTGGATTGCGATGTGCTTGTGCTGGCCGCCGGGTACGAAACGACTCAGCTTGCCGCGCTTGCCGGGATCGAGCTATCGCAGCAGAAGAGTCCGGGCGCCACGATCGTTACTGAGCCTCTGAGTCCGATCTTTCGCAACGTGGTCTGCATGCACACTCCGCGCGATCTGCCTGAACCGCTCATGAACGTGCGGCAGTTCGCAGATGGATCCGTGATGATCCACGGAGGAACTCACAACGGCTCACTCGGAGACACCAGTGACGATGATGCCGAGAAGCTGGTCTCCGAGATCGCACGGTTCATCCCTTCGCTGGCAGACGCCCGCGTCAGGCAAATTCGACGCGGTATGAGGCCTATGCCGGAAGACGGCCAGCCAGTGATCGGCTTCACTGAGTCTGTGCCGAATCTCTACCTGGCCCTCATGCACAGCGGAGTGACGCTCTCAGCATTGACTGGAGAGTTTGCCACTATCGAGATACTCGACGAAGCCAGGATCGACCTGCTTGAGCCGTACCGCGTCGAACGCTTCACGCACTAAGCGGTCAAGAAATCAGGCGTGGGCAGGAGAGAAGATTGGCTCCAATCCCGCAGCCGTGCTCCGCAATCGCTCCGTCTCTTCTTCTGTAATCGGCGTGAAGTCCTGCCCGATCTCAACCGCCATCCTGAACAGGTCTGGATCACCGGGCGGAATAGCCGCGGTAACGGGCTGTGAAAGCGTGAAGCGTATCGCCAGCTCAGCCAGCTCACGGTCTTGCACAGGGTGGTACCAGCACTTCTCACGGACACGCTGACCGCCGTGAGCCAGTTGATGCGATGCCATCCCTTTCAACGCCAGCCTCGCCGTGCCTACCGACTCCGCCTTCTCAATGATCTGAGGTCCGAACCCTGACTCGAAGTAGTTGACCCAGTTCACTGGAAACAGGACTGAATCGAACTGAAACTGGTCAAGCAGCTTCACTGCGACCTCCGCTGAGTGGACTGAGAAACCGATGTGGCGGATCAATCCTTCATCACGCGCCCTGATCATCAATTCCAGAACGCCATCTGGACCAATCGCCTGATCGTAATCATCCCACGTCGTCATGGCGTGCATCTGGTAGAGATCGAAGTGGTCAGTCCTGAGCAGCCGAAGAGAATTCTCAAGGTCTTCGCGCGCCGTCTTGCCGTCACGGAACTTGGTCTTGCACGCCAGGAAGACATCGTTGCGATAGGGCTCCAGTGCGGGACCAAGCATGTTCTGAGCGTTGCCGTATCCCGGCGCCACATCGAAGTAGTTGATGCCGTGGTCGATCGACCATGCCACATCATCTGCGGCTGTTCGTGAATCGACGTCACGCACAACTATTCCTGCGAATCCGATGATCGACAGCATCTCGCCGGTGTTGCCATATTCACGTTTTTGCATGCTGTCTCATTCTCCCATTCGGGTACGCGACTCACTCATCTACTAGTCGACGCGACGCCACTTGCGAAGACTGGCCGGGTTGTCGACTATCGGCTGCTGATGTCGGCCCCATTCCACGAATGAGACCTCGGCTATGTAGACATCCCCGTGCGAATCGACAGCCAGGGAATGCGGCCACAGGAACTGATCAGGCTCCTGCCCGTAGTGCTCCGCACCAAATCGCGTGATCAGCTCACCATCACGTGAGAACACATCGACGCGGTTACCAAGACGCGCTACACCCTGCTGCACGGGAGGCGGCCCCTGCTCCGCGACATAGATCTGCGCGTCATCACCTTCGCCAACCACCTCGACCGCGACAGCCTTGTGTGCTGGCCACATCCGCCTGAACTCGCCGTCGAGCGAAAACACCTGCACACGATGGTTCTCACGGTCGCACACCACGATCTCCTCATCGCCGAGCAGGGCGAGGTTGTGCGGCAGGCTGAACTGGCCGGGATCGGTTCCAGATTCGCCAAACGATGCGATGTGATCGCCGCTCGGACTGTACCGGTGAATCCGGGAGTTCCCGTAGCCATCGGAGATGAACACTTCGCCGGTCTTCTTCGAAATCGCGACGTCTGTTGGCCGATTGAACGGCTCACCGCTTTCACGTGGAGCCTGCTCGCCCGTTCCAATAGTCAGTAGGTTCTCACCTGTGACCGACATCTTCCTGATCTGGTTTCCGACATCGTCTACCAGCCACAGGTTGCCCTCGTGGTCGTGAGTGATGCCGTGCGTGCGACTGAACCATGTATTCCAGAATTGGAGCGCGTTCCCGTAGGAGTCTCTGCGGATCACAACATCCTCTGGCGGGTTGTCATTGCCCCAGTGATCGACGACATTTCCATCCGCATCGAATACTAGGATTGGCATGTTCCCGCGGTTGAAAACGTAAACCCGGTCGTCCGAGCCAACTGTGACCGCTGTCGCCTCCCGAAGCCAGAAACCGTGCGGAATCTTCGCCCATCCAGGCACCGGCTCGAACCTTGTATTGGACGTAACTGGAGGCGGGGTCATGACTACTCCTGAAATGCTGCTCTTTTTGCGGCGGGCCCATCTTACTCCGTCCAGAACGCTCAGCCCCGGGCGAAGATCCTGTTCGGCAGTTAAGATTCACAGTCGGCGTTCGCACGCATACATAACTTCACCAAGCAGTCATCACGAGGAATCAGGAATGCTCGCAGACCTCAGCGGAAAAGTAGCGGTTGTCACTGGCGGAGGCCAGGGACTGGGTCTCGGGATCGTCCTGAGAATGGCTGAGCAGGGCGCAGACATAGCGATAGCCGACCTCAGCGAAGAGAACGCAAACAGCGCGGCGGAGCAGGTTCGTGCGCTGGGACGCAAGGCCTACACCGCGAAGATGAATGTGACCGACAAGTCCAGCATCTCCGCTGCTATCGAGAAGATCCTGTCAGAGGCGGGACAGATCGACATCCTTGTGAACAACGCCGGTGTCGCAGGCGCTCCGGGTTCGACAGGTGTTGACTACCGCGACGAAGACTGGGAGTTCACCTGGCAGGTCAACGTCAAGGGGCTTGCAGATGTGACAGAGGCGGTGCTGCCCCACATGCGAGAGCGCAAGTACGGCAAGATCATCAACATCTCATCCGTCGCAGCCAAGGCCGCCCGTTTCGTAACGTCCTACTACGCCACCACGAAGATGGCCGTCATCGCCTACACGCAGGCCGTCGCTCGCGAGTTTGCCGCTGAGAACATCAATTCGAACGCTATCGCGCCGGGACGTATCTGGACCGCCTTCCACCAGGATTGGATGGACGAGCGAGAGAAGAAGGGCGATGAGGCACTTATCGGCAAGGACCGATACGAGGTTTTCGAGACTGCTGCCAAAGAGGTGATTCCGCTCGGCCGTCCACAGACGCCTTCGGACATCGGCGCGCTCGCTGCGTTCCTGGCCTCCGAGGATGCCAGCAACATCACAGGACAGGTGATCCAGTGTGATGGCGGCCAGGTGATGGCCTAGAGCCTCGGCCTAGACGAAATACGACCTTCGCTTCTCAATCAGACAGCGCACGTACGCAGCCTGCCCTGCGTACTCAGGCCAACGTTGAAAGCCATCTGTCGACCACCGGCGGCAGCTCACTTATTGAATCGAGAGTGAAGTCAGGCTTCACAATCGGATCTCGATCATCGTGCCCGGATATCCAGCCTGTGTGCATTCCGATCCCTGCCGCGCCTGAGACATCAGTGAGCAAGTTGTCGCCGATGTGCAGCGAACGCTCTGGCAAAGCTTTCATTGGCTCCAGCGTGGAAGAGAAGATCGCGGGATTCGGCTTGGCACATGCAATCTCGTTGGAGAAGGTGAGCTCTTCAAAGTGGCCCAGCACACCGGCGGCTTCGAACCATCCCCGGTATGCAGTCGCAGAGGTCAGGCCTGTATTCGAGATGAGAGCAACATTGAGGTCCATCTTAGCGAGATGCGCCAGCACATCGATAGCGCCTGGCAGGAACTGCGGCGGACTATCCAGGAACGCGGTGTCTATGGCAGCGCAAACCTCGCTGAGAGTCTCCGAATCGATATTCTCTGCGAGCGATTCGTCCACAAGGCCGAGCATCTGTGCCACGCGATCTTCGAACTGCAGATCGACGCCAAGGTCGTGATCACTCGTGACCAGCCTGCTGATCTCCTGGCTCGCGGCCAGCAGAGCGGCGTTATCAAGGGCAAAGCCATGATCTCGCAGCACATCTCCTGCGAGTTCAGCCCTGCTCTCATAACGCTTCTGCGACTTCTGAGTGCCATCCAGCTCTGCTATCAGGGTCAGCCACAGATCCACTGTCACAGTCGGTTTGCCGGACATCTTTTCCCTCCATCGGGTTCTGGCATCGCGTGCTGGCATCGCGGGCCGGTCGGTCACGCAACAGACTGGTTAGTAGGTCACGAGTGAATAGACATTCGCGCCGTTGAGCGGGGCGCGGCCATTGAGAAATGTGAGCTCAACGACAAATGCGATCGATAGGACACTGGCGCCAAGCTCTTCGATGAGCTTCATGGCTGCTGCTGCCGTTCCACCGGTGGCCAGCAGGTCGTCGACGATCACCACACGGCTTCCCGGGCTTAAGGCATCGTCGCGTGCCTCAAGCCTCGCTGTCCCATACTCAAGCTCATAGTCTGCGCCAATCACATCGGGCGGCAATTTGCCAGACTTTCTCAACGGGACGAACGGCAAGCCGGCTTCGACCGCTGCAGGAGCGGCAAAGATAAACCCGCGGGCATCGATGGCAGCTACCGCGTCTGCCTTCGTCTCGTGCAAATGCTCTACAAACTGACCTGTGACATAGCGCATTGCCTCCGGATTGCCCATTAGCGGACTCAGGTCTCGGAACAGGACACCGGGCTTGGGATAGTCCGGGACATCGCGAATCCACTGCTTCAGGTCGAGGTCGTCTGTCGGCACTGGCATCTGGAAACTCGTTGATCGCTGCGGTTTGATGTCTGCTCGATTCTAACCGCTGCGACTCTGCTGTATGTGCCGTAGCTCAGAGGCCGAACACCTCGGTGTCCGGGTAGAAATCGGTCCATGCGAACCAGAAAACGTTGACCGCATGCAGGCGTTCCAGGGACTTGCCCGCCAGTGGCCCATCGATCGCCTGTCCGGTGAACGGGAGCCAGCGGCTTCCGGTTTCATCGTCGATCAGAATCTCCTGGCCAGATCCTCCGGAGTCATCGATCCTGAACGTCAGCTCCTGGCCATCAACCCTCCTGCTGTACGCGAGCGCTGTAGCGGATCGTTCCTGGTAATAGATGAGCGCCGGTGCTCCGGCAACCTCATCGTTCACCACGGGATCGTCTCGCAACTGAGAATGCGGGAAGGCCACCGCGCCTTCGTCGAACCCGGCGCCGAGAACCAGCTCTTTGCGGTTCAGTCGATCATCGCGGTTCGCCTCGCCAATAACGCCAGCATCACTGTTCTGGTAGTAGCCAGCATAGGTATCGCGAGACGACGAACTCGGTTTGCGCAGCGCCATAGTGTCTGGATACTGCTCGGACCACTCATCCCAGGTCGTCAGCACTAGAGGCACAGGCTCAAGCGGTGTCCCTTCGAACTCGCCTTGAACGCTGAAAGACAGGAACTGGCTCCATAGAGAGCGCGTCTCGCGGTCATACATCACCAGCGCGTTGTTGATCAGCTTGCCGGAGACTCCGAACTCAAGCACCTGTCCGTCGATCTCTCTGGAATACCCGATTCCAGTGAAGCAGAGCGGTCACCAGGTGACGGCGATGGGCCTGCCACCGACAACGTCGTTGACGACCTCATGCCGGCTGAGCAACGGGATTGAATACGCCCTGGCATCGCCGTCTATCTCGACACCCAGAACAAGCTCATCGCTGCTGTACAGCTCATCAGCGCGCTCTTTGGAAACATGAATCGGGTCTTCGATCGATCTGATGGCATCGAACGGGAGCAGAGTGACCAGGTCAAGCTCACGGGTGATGGAGCTGTTGGATGCGCCACCTGTTCCGGTCACCATAATTGTTTCCGTGCGATTGAAGATGCGTGAGACGAAGCTTGAGTTGGCGATGTTCCAGACCAGGAAAACACCGAATGCCACAACTCCTGCGATGAATATGAAGCTCGAATATCTCGAAACGAAACTGCTCATCGTGACTCCACACTGCCGGACCCGTGCACACCCAGTTAGATGCGCTCGCACTCAGCCGGATGTTACGAACGCCATCCCAGAGGCTGCCGATTGCTAGAATCGGCCTTCGCTTCCGACGCACTTGCTTCGTCCGCGGAGTCCTTTGAGACCTCGATCGCCCAGACACCAGGCAGGAGATCTGGCATCCATATCGCTCGCCTTAATTTGACTGCCTTCAGGAACCACGCCCAGACTGCCCTCGAACTGCAGCCGGGACTGAACGTGTTCGAAGGCCCAAACGGCCACGGCAAGAGCAACCTGCTCGAAGCTGTGTACATGCTCGCGATCGCGAAATCGCCAAGGACCTCTAGCGAGCGTGAGCTCGTCAACTGGAGGATCGCCGAGACGGGTGGCCATGTACAGGTGATGGGAGTGGCGAGAGAAGGCGGCGAAACGGTCCAGGCGCAGATCGATATCGATGTTCCTGCGGCAAATACAGCAGGCAGCGGCGGCTACCGAAAGGCGTTGCGGCTCAACGGCATCGTGCGCAGTTCAGCCGACTTCGTTGGCCATGTGAACGTGGTGTTCTTCGAGGCGGACGACCTTGAGATCGTCGTCGGATCGCCTTCGAAGCGGCGCAGGTACCTGGACATCCTTATATCGCAGGGCAGGCCCGGGTATCTCAAGGCTCTGCAGCGATACGCGAAGGTGGTCACACAGCGCAATCATCTCTTGAAGCGCGCCCGTGAGGGATCGGCCTCAGATGATGAGATGGCTTTCTGGGACGAGCGGCTGGCATACGAGGGCGCTGAGATCATTCTGCAGCGCCACCAGGCTGTAGCGAAGCTCTGTGAGCAGGCTGTGCCGGCGCATGCAGATCTGACCGCTGGCGATGTTCTTTGGCTCGAGTATCTGCCGCAGCTGACGGATTCAGGTCCCGGCGATGAGCCTCCAGAGCACTACACGCCAGCCGTGCTCGCGGAGCGCATCGCTGACGGCCTGCAGAAGGCGCGGAGACGAGAAATCGCACAAGGCGTCACGGTAGTCGGACCGCACAGGGACGATCTCGCAATATCCTTGAACGGCCAGCCTGCTGGGTCGTTTGCTTCCAGGGGCCAGTGCCGGATCATCGCTCTATCGCTGAAACTTGCAGAAGCGACAGTGGTCGAAGAGCTGATTGGGCGCATGCCCGTGCTGGCGCTCGATGACATTCTCTCTGAGCTTGATCCCGGGCGAAGAAAGCTCGTGCTCGATCGCACCGGCCGATACGAGCAGGTGCTGCTTACCTCCGCTGAGCTCGAAGCGGTCGATTCAAGCCACCTGGAAAAGGCATCGCTCTTCAAAGTCGACTCAGGAACCGTTACTCCAGTTGCAAGCTGAATCACATCTGCAGCACCGCGAGATCGCAGAAGCCGCCTCGATCATCGCTTCAAGTCGATACGTCGTGGCGATGACGGGTGCTGGCATGTCAGTCGAGAGCGGTATTCCAACTTTCCGGGGTCGGGATGGACTATGGACGCGGTACGGTCAGCCCAAAATGGACGGTTTCAAACGGTTCAATGACGATCCGGCTGGCTGGTGGGAGCGAAACCTGAATCGCGACATTGATGCCCACATCATCGAGCTCCGAGACGCGCTGGTCGCAGCGAAGCCTCACGCGGGCCACCATGCGCTGGTTCAACTTGAGCAGGCCGGGGCGCTGAACCACGTCATCACGCAAAACATCGACGGACTCGACTCAAGGGCGGGCCTTCGAAACCTGATCGAGATCCACGGCAATCGAAGCCGACTGAGATGCCTCGGCTGCGGTGAGAGACAATCGCTCGGCGATTTTGTCCCGACAGAGCCGCCCGATCCGTGCCAGCGCTGTGGCGGTGTCATCAAGTTCGACACTGTGATGTTCGGCGAACCGATACCAAAAGACACGATGGCAGCCGCGCGGGCCGAGATTGATCAAGCAGACTGTATTCTGGCGATCGGAACATCGGCATCTGTGAGACCAGCGAGCGGGCTGCTCTGGATCGCCAGGTCACAGGGAGCGACCTTGATTGAGATCAACCCGCACGAGACCAGCCTCACCTCGATATGCGATGTGGTTGTGCGAGCGGAAGCCGGTGATGCCTTGAATAGACTCGCAAGCTTCTGGTGAGATGAGCGAATTCAAGGCGTCAATTCGTCCAGCAGCAGAAATTAGACGTAGGATGTCCGGCAAACAGTAGCTGTTGAAAACTACGGAGCATCGAAAGCTATGAGCGCCCTTGACGTTGAGATAGCGGCTTACGAGCAGGCGAACCCCGGGTCCAGGTCCATGCATGAGCGTGCGAGCGCTGTGCTTCCAGGCGGCGATTCCCGAAACTCGATCTTCTGGAATCCGTTCCCGATCTATGTCACGCACGCTGAAGGAACCAAGCTCACAGACGTCGACGGCAACACCCGCACCGATTTCGTGAACAACATGACGACGCTAATCATGGGGCACAGGCATCCGGACGTGGTCCGTGCGCTGCATGAGCAGGTTGATCACGGCGTCAGCTATCCCGCTCCATCGCCTCCAGTCATCAGATGGGGAGAGATTCTCTGTGAGCGTGTTCCTTCGGTTGAGAAGATCCGGTTTGTGAACTCTGGAACCGAGGCGACACTCAATGCCATCCGCGCTGTGCGCGCCTACACGGGCAAGACCCTGATCGCAAAGTGCGAGGGCGCGTATCACGGCAACCACGACGCAATTCAGATCTCGGTTACTCCTCCGGTTGATGAGGCAGGTGAAGCGGAAAACCCCGAGCCTGTCGTCATGTTCCCCGGCATCAATCCGGGTGCTGCCGATGACATAGTGATCATGCCGTATAACGATTCGGAAGCTGCTGAACGCATCATCCGCTCGCATGCTGAAGACCTGGCTGCTGTGATCGTCGAACCGATCAATGGCCAGTGCGGCATGGTCCCTGCCAGGACCGAGTTCCTGCAGACGCTTCGAGATGTGACGAGCGAGCTGGATATTCCACTGATCTTCGACGAGGTGATCTCGTTCAGGGCTGCCAGCGGCGGAGCGCAGGAGTGGTACGGCATCACGCCAGATATGACCTGTTTCGGCAAGGTGATCGGTGGCGGACTGCCAGTTGGAGCATTCGGAGGCAAAGAGGAGATCATGAGCCTCTGGGACCCGAATCACGGCGCAGACTTCGTACAGCATGCCGGCACGTTTAACGGCAACCCCATGACAGCCGCAGCGGGAGTAGCGACGCTGGAGCTGCTCACTCCAGAGGTCTACGCGGAGTTGGAGCGTAAGGGAGACAAGCTCAGGCAGATGATCCGTGACCTGATCGCAGAGCTTGAGGTTCCCATGGGAGTGACTGGCGCTGCTTCGCTGTTTTCTCTGCAGTTCACAACTGAGACGGTGACGGACTATCGCAGCTTCGCGACCAATGATAAGGAGATGCTGCAGACGGTATTCACGGGTCTTCTGAACGAAGGGATCCTTATGTCCAATCGCTGCGCCGGGAACGTGTCAGCGGTCCATACAGACGAAGACCTGAAGGATTTCGTTTCAGCGCTGCGGCGAGTTCTTGTTAGAGCCGGATATGCCTAGAGGCGTTCAGAGCGACCTCAGCGCGAAGACGACTAGATGCTGAGTCCTTCGTCTTCGATTCCGTAGGCTCCACCCAGCTGGCCAGACATAATCGACTTCAGCCGTTCAGACTTCTCGAACTCAGGAGTTATCTCATCGTCATCGTCGATCGCATCGCCGATTTCGAGAAGATCCTCTTCATCCTCTAGAGGCTCGTCTTCAAGTTCGATATCACTCATCGATTTCTGTAGAGACGGTGGAAAAGAAACCACCGAAGTCATGCCCGGAGCGCAGAGTGTCTCTGCAACGAGAGCCGCAATGCCTGTTTCAGCGATCTTCGCCACACTGAACTCGTATTCGTTGCCCTTCTCCTGGAGCTTCCTGACTCGCTGGGCGATGTGAACCTCAAGAGTGCCGATCCGCTCGCCAGCCCGGGTCTGCAGCTCCATACGAACGCCATCGTCATGCATATGAAGAGACTGGCCCGGCGCAACAGTGGCCAGGACACGAGGCTCCGCAGGATCAACGAGTTCGGTAACCGTTGCTTTAGCCGCGTCCGTGATGAATCGAACGGCCGCCCTCGAACCGGACGCCACAGGAGCGGTGGCTACAGTTCCTGAGAGCTGCGCCAAACGGTCCACGTGTTTGCGGGCGATCTTGTTATTCGGATCAAGTGACAGAGCCGAGTCCGCCATCTCTTTGGCCTCGGTAAAACGTCCAAGCTCAATCAACGCTGTGGCGAGACGGTTCCGACTGCTGACATCTGCGGGCGCCACCTCAACCGCCTGGTAGTTGAGATCTGCGGCAACTTCCCAGTTTCCATCCAAAGCGGCCTGCACGGCCTCTGCCTTCAGCTCAGAGAAGGGACGTGGAGGCGTTCCATGTGGTTGCTGGACCATTTCTAATCACCACGGATATAGATAAATCTGATGACGGGTGAACATCGAAGATGAAGTTCTAGTGATTGATACTTCCAGCAGCCCGGCGTGCCATGTGGAGTTTCACCGAAAAGGAAGGGTTAGAACACTCACATGGCGCGGATCAGGAACAGAACTGCGAGCATGGATTGAAGCAGTTTCGGATCGAATGACCCGGAAAATATCGGCGCGCCAGAGCGAGCTTTTCTTAGCCTCTGATTCGCATGATCGCCAGTCGGAACAGGGCTTCCAGAGCTATCCCTGTCGACATCTTCGAGCGCCCGGCGGTTCGGTCTATGAAGGTGAACGGGTGCTCTGCGACCTTGAGTCCTGCCTTCTGGGCACGGTAAGTCACTTCCGGCTGGAATCCGTACCCGGAAAGCTTCAGGCGCTCCAGGCCGACAGCTTCCAGCGCGCTACGCCGAAACGCTTTGAAGCCCGATGTCGAATCTCGCACTTTGAGGCCGAGGACCATCCTTATGCCAAACCCGCCCCAGTAGCTGATCTGCCTCCGGCCCCAGCTCCAGTTCGGATCGACGCCGCCACCTTCCACGTATCTTGACCCGATCACGATGTCAGCATCGTCGAGGACTTTGAGCAGCGCAGGAACCTCGGCTGGCGGATGCGACAGATCGGCATCCATCTGAACCACGCGCTCGGCTCCGATCTCAAGCGCTTTCTGGAAACCGGCAACATATGACTTGCCGAGCCCCTGCTTACTCTCCCTATGGATCACCTCGAACACACCATCGAAGCGTTCAGCAAGAGCATCGGCCATCTGCCCGGTTCCATCAGGAGAACCGTCGTCGACGATGATGAACCCGAGCCCGTCTATCCCTTGCTGCTTGAGCTCATCGACCAGAACCGGCAGGTTGTCGACCTCGTTGTAGGTCGGTATGACAACCACGACCTTTGGAGGAGCGGCTGAAGACGATTCGCTCATGACAGCACCACCTTCTGCCCAAGAAGCCGCCTGTGCTCTATCGTGATGCAGCGGTCTACAACGATAGGCAGACCAGCATCGAGTGCTCTCTGCGTAGCCTCTTCATCAACAACTCCGAGTTGAGTCCACACAGCGCTGGCTCGCGCGGTGATCGCATCGTTGACGGTCTCCAGGACGAATTTGGGCCTGCGGAACACGTCCACGATGTCGATCTCGCGTTGAGACGCTGTAACTGTCGGGTATGCCGGAATACCCTGCCAGGATTCGATATGCGGGTTGATGGGCACCACCTCGTAGCCGGCAGACTGAAGGTACTTCGCAACTCCAAAAGCAGCGCGCGTCTTGCGTTCGGACAGGCCCACCACAGCGATGGTACTCGCGTTTCGAAGGAGCTCTGTGATCTCCGCATCTGAAGAAAGCGAGGAGCTCATCAAGCCTCCCTCGCTCTGTAGCGGCCAAGCAACTGATTCAGGCGAACTCTGAAAATATCGAAGTACGCCACGAAGCTGCTGGCAAGCGTGACCTTGCCTCCGCGGTGGTATTGCCAGTCGATGGGCACTTCTCCGATGCTGAACCCGGCCTGCCGGGCTATGAAGAGGTTCTCGACATCGAACGCGAAGCCGTTTACACGCTGCAATGGGAACACGGTTTCAGCCGCGCTTGCACTGTAGAGTTTGAAACCACATTGCGTGTCTTCTATACCTCGCACGGCAATCAGCTTGACCGTCCAGTTGAATATCCTGCCGAGGATGTGCCGCGACCACGGCTCCTCGATCCTCCTGGATCCTGCTGCTTCACGAGATCCGATCGACACATCGAACCTAGGATCGCCAAAGCCTTCGCCGAAGAATCGCGACAGGTTCTCAGGCGGCATCGAGAGATCAGCGTCACTAAGGAATCGCCAGCGGCCAGTCGCAGCGATCATTCCGGTCTTTACGGCCGCGCCCTTCCCGCCGTGCTCAGACCGGATCAGCCTGATTCTCGAGTCTGCGGAAACCTTCTCTGAAACGATCTCTGCCGTCGCGTCAACGCTGCCATCATCGACGACAACGATCTCCCACGACCGATCAATGGTTCCGAGGTAGTCGCGCAGGCGATCCAATGACGCACCGATTCGAGCCTCTTCGTTGAAGGCCGGTACGACAATTGTCAGGAAAGTATCGTCCACTCGAATAAGCGCCCTCTGCTCAGGCCGGGCCAGACAAGATACCTGACGCGACGCCTTTTCGGGTCGAGACGCCGCCTGGCTGGTACGGACTGTCCCGTGAATGAGAACCGGGTCTAGTCTGCCTTATCAAGCTCAAACGCGTCGTGGAGCGCATTCGCAGCTGTAGGCACCTGGTCTCGCTCAACGATGCAGGTGATACCAACCTCGGAGGTCGTGATCATGTCGATATTCACACCTGCGGTCGAAAGCGCTGTGAACATGGTCGAAGCGTAGCCAGGGCCATTCTGCATCCCCGTTCCAACTACGCTGACTTTGGCGAGCTGACCGCCGCGAGTGACCTCACGGTAGGCAACATCTGTCTGACCCTTCACAAGCTCCATGCTGCGCAGGGCATCGGCTTCCGCGACGGTGAATGTAAAGTCCGTAGTTCCGTCATCACTGGTGTTCTGAACGATCACATCAACGCTGATGCCGGAGTCTGCCAGTGGCTTCAGGATTCCTGCTGCAACTCCCGGCCGATCCTCAACACCGCGGATCGTTATCTTTGCGACATTCTTGTCGATCGCTATTCCGGTTACAGCCTTCCGCAGTTCCATCGTCGGCTCTCCTCCATGGATCAGAGTCCCTGGCACGTCTTCGAAAGTGGATGCGACCAGCACTGGCACGTTGTACACAGCGGCCAGTTCGATCGAGCGAGGGTTCATCTTGGCGCCCAGCCAAGCCATCTCAAGCATCTCCTCGTAGCCGATCTCTTTCAGCTTCCGAGCAGACGGCACGATACGCGGGTCGGTCGTGTAGATCCCGTCCACATCTGTGTAGATCTCACAACGCTCAGCTTCAAGCGCCGCCGCCAGCGCCACAGCGGTCGTATCCGAAGCTCCACGCCCGAGCGTAGTCACATCTCCTGTCTCTCCGAGACCCTGGAACCCGGCGACGATTACGATTCTGCCGGACTGCAGCTCCTTCAGGATCCTGGCGCCATCGATCTCAGCGATCCGCGCTGATCCGTGGACAGAGTCGGTGCGAATCCCGGCCTGCTGGCCGCTCAGGCTAACGGCATCCTGCCCTAAGGAGTGGATAGCCATCGCCATCAGAGTCGAACTCACCAGTTCACCAGTCGATATAAGTCCATCCATCTCGCGAGCGGATGGCGCAACGTCTGGACCGGTCACAGCCTGTGCGATAGCGATCAACTCGTCTGTCGTATCGCCCATTGCCGATACCGTGACGACGAGCCTGTCGCCGGCCTTCGCACGCTCGCAAAGCTGCCCGGCGATAGTGCGGATCTTCTCTGCCGTGCTGACCGAAGACCCTCCGTACTTGCGGACAATGACGCCGCTTGCTGCTGACTCGCTCATTCCGCTTCCGCCACGTATGCCCCGCGCAGCGTGGGCTTGAGCACGACCGATCTGCCCGGCACCTCGGAAATGCGGGCTGCCTCTGTCATCTCGTAGCTGATCGTCACTTCGCGACCGGTTGTCAATGCCATCACCGTCGGCCCGGCTCCGGACAGAAACGCTCCGTGCGCTCCACCATTCATCGCAGCCTTGATCAAGCGCGGCAGAGCAGGGAAGGCCTGGCCGCGAAGCGGTTGATGCAGCCTATCCTGGGTCGCATGTTTGAGCAGACCAAATTCGCCTTTGTGCATCGCGCTCACAAGCATCGCAGCACGGCCGATGTTGTACACAGCATCCGACCTTGGGATGCGAACAGGCAACCTCGCCCGTGACTCGTGCGTGTTCGTGTAAAGCTCCGGAATGAACACCACGGCTGTCAGATCTTCTGGCACCGGAACACGATCAATCACCCACCTGTCGCCATCATGAACGCCGATGGTGCAACCTCCGTAGAGCGCTGGAGCGACGTTGTCAGGATGACCCTCAAGGTCCGCGGCGAGTGTCACCAGTTGCTCATCGCCCAAGTCACCGTCTGCCAGCGCTGAGCCTGCTATCAAGCCTGCAGCGATTGCTGCAGAGCTGGAGCCGAGCCCACGGCCCTGCGGGATGTTGTTCTTGCACAGATACTTGAGTGGAGGCACATCCTCTCCCAGGGCATGGAAAGCCGCCTCAACGCCCGTAACGATCAGGTTTCGCGAGTCCTCGGGAAGCGTCCCTGCGCCCTCTCCCTGAATCTCAACGTGAAAATCGCCGCGCTCAACAATCAGCTCGTTCCACATCTCGAACGCCATGCCAATGCAATCGAAGCCCGGCCCCATATTCGCGGTCGTTGCGGGGGCCAGTACTCTTACTCTGTTCACGTTTCTCAAGCCTGCGATGCGGAGATTGCCGCGCCCTGATCGTTTCCTAAGTCGCTCGTCGGCGGCACCGGCGAATTCGCCGTAAGTTGGCCACGCAACCTTGCAAGTATAATCCCGCCGGTCACGAAACCAGATACCTGTTTGTTCTAGTTTCGCAAGCAGATAAGCAACTCTCGAAAGGTGTGCAGCCCGATGCCTGAAGTCGCCGCGATCCTTGGTCCGAAGACGCCACAAAGCGAAGTTCGAATGCAGGAGTGCGGCGCCGTAGCCGACCGTTTCGATGGCCTCGAGCTGCGGTTCGTAGATAGCGATCTGCCAGAAGCAGAATTGATCGAGCAACTGAAAGATGTGATCGCGATCATGCCGAATGGCGTTCGAGAGTTCACTGCCGAGATGATCGAGCAGTTGCCGAACCTGCGGCTGATTCAGACCTTCTCAGCAGGGACGGACTACCTGGACAAGACCATGCTCGCCGAGAACGGCGTGGATGTGGCGAACAATGGAGGCGCAAACGCCGTAGCGGTTGCAGAACACGCGATTGCACTCATGTTCGCGGTGTATCGCAAGCTCGTGATGCAGATCGACAGCGTAAGGGAAGGGACGTGGATGGCCGGCGTTCACGGTGAGCGCACCGACTTCCACACCCTGGTTGGCAAGCGAGTGGGGATCGTTGGCCTGGGGCGCATAGGCGGACGCGTTGCGAAGAGGCTCGCCGGCTGGGAATGCGAACTTGTCTACTACGACGTGGTCGACCACGACGACGAGTATGTTGCAGCAACAGGGGCGACACGAGTCGACCTGGATGAACTGCTGTCAACGTCCGACGTAGTCACTCTCCACGTCCCCCTCGATCGGATCACGCGGCACATGATCTCCGACCGCGAGCTCGGGCTCATGAAAGACACGGCGATACTTATCAACACCTGCCGCGGGCCTGTCGTCGATGAGGTCGCCCTCGTCAGGGCTCTCGAAACCGGACAGATCTTCGCCGCCGGTCTCGATGTCACAGAAGTGGAGCCCGTCGAGATGGACAATCCGCTCTTGAAGATGCCGAACGTCACAATTACGCCGCACCTCGCGACTCGCGCCATCGAGTCGGAGTACAACGCGGCCGAGAACGCGATCACAAATATCGCCAGGCTCGCAAGCGGCGAAAAGCCAGACTGGATAGTCGCTCCGGTCTAGCTAAGCCGCGCTATCGTCCTTTGGCATAGCGTTGCCGAAGTGAACAACCGTCTGAGGGAACGGAATCTCGATGCCTTCAGCATCCAGGCGTTTCTTCAAACGCTTGCGCAGCTCTCCCATCGCTCCGACGCGGCTCATCGGCTTCGTGTCTCCCATCACCTTGATCTCGATGCCAGATGAGCCAAGGTTGTCAACGCGAACCGCCTTTGGCGTGTTCAACAGTTCTTCGGTCCACTCAGGATCGGCCTTGAAGCGCTCGCACTCATCGTTGATCACATCCATTACCCGGTCCAAGTCTTCCGAGTAGCCAACCTCGACATTGAAGTTGATCCGCGCGAACTCGCGCGTCATGTTCGATGCTATAGCGATCTGCCCATTCGGGATCTGATGCACCGTCCCATCTCCATCGCGCAGCACAGTCGTCCTGAGATTCATCTCAGTCACCAGTCCGGCAGTACCGGCGACTCGAGCGACCTCGCCGACTCTGTACCAGTCTTCAGTGACGATCAGGAATCCGTGCAGATAATCACGGATGATGTTCTGTGCGGCGAACGCAAGAGCCAGCCCTCCAATGCCGAGCCCTGCGATCACCGGAGCGACGCTCACGCCAAATTCAGCCATGGCCGTTATGCCAGCGATGATCCAGATCGCAAGTCTGACGACCTTGCTGAGCGTCCCTGCCACGGTATCGACCCGCTTCTCACGCTCATCTTCCGAAAGCCCATCGATTCGGTCCATCCTGCGAGAAACCGCGGAGTGCACCGTTCGTGTAGCAAACCGGCTGAGGAGCCAGGCAACGATGGCGATGACGAGTATCGTCGCACCGCTTGTGATAACTCGCGACAGTTCAAAATTCAGATCAAATACATCGTCCATCTGGTTACTCCCTCGCTCAAAGCCGAGCTAGCGGCAAATGCAGCATGGGAGCTTCCCTGCATTCAGGCAACTCCAGGCGAGTTCGAAACGGCCAGGTAGATCGCTTCAGACAGCACAAGCATTGCCTTCAGTCTTTTCGGCTGGACTGCAGGCCGCTACGTGTTCGAGTGTCGTTTGCGCAGGAGCGAACGAAGCATCGGGCTGATGGCTATAATTGCGTGGTTGCGATCTATTCGGGGAGTGGCGCAGCTTGGTAGCGCGCTTCGTTCGGGACGAAGAGGTCCCGGGTTCGAATCCCGGCTCCCCGACCATAT
>JANQIZ010000258.1 GCA_028281895.1 Dehalococcoidia bacterium | reverse complement strand
CAGTTGTTGCCCAGTGGTTCGTAGCCAGACGCGGCAGGGCTACGTCGCTGCTATTCGTCCTGCACTCGATCGGCATGGGCTTCTTCCCTCTCTTCGCTCAGCTCCTGATGAACGCCTCTGATGGCGACTGGCGAATGGCCTGGTTCTGGATCGGCATCTCCGTGTGGATCGTGGCGCTGCCGCCGACACTGGTGGCGATTATCCGCAAGCCGGAAGACGTGGGAATGCTGCCTGATGGCGTTGCGGCTACGGACGGGGCGGGCGAATCGGAGTCTGCTGGCTCGGCGAAGCAGGATCAAGACGATGAGGTGCAGTGGACCCTGCGCGAGGCCATGCGAACCCCGGCGATGTGGATGCTCGCAGTGGCTGGCGGTCTGGTCTTCTTCATCCACACCGGTGTCAACATCCACCAGGCGGCGTTCCTGCGCGACCAGGGCATCAGCGCCAGCGTCGCAGCCTCGGCTCTGACAGTGATGGCTGCCGGGACGGCAGTTGGCAGCATCATGTGGGGATGGCTGCTTGATCGGATGCCTGGACGGACGGTCTACATGCTCACGGCAGGATGGCTGGCAGTGGTCGCGCTGCTGTTCCTGCTGATCGACACGGCAGCGGTCGCCTTCATCGTCGCAGCGGTCTTTGGCATCGGCCTGGGCGGTCTTCTAGTGGTTCCGCCAGTAGTGATGGCCGACTACTTTGGGCGCAGCTCGATCGGTGCGATTCGAGGACTCACCGAGCCGTTTGTCAGCGGCGGCCAGGCGGTTGGCGGCATCGCTGCGGGACTGATCTTCGATCTGTCAGACTCGTACGAGGGAACGTTCCCTATGTTCACCGCTGCTGCGGTAGTCGGAGTAGTGCTGATCTTCCTGGCCAGAAAACCGAAGCATCCGGGATCGCAGGAATCGGCATCGCCCGCTGTCTAGGAAAGCTGAAACGTGGGCTCTGGCCAGGCCGCGGCTCTTCTCTTGACGTGCGACGGAATTCGCGAGAGGGTTGTCCCGCACGATCTAAACGAGGCGCAGCGCTTTCGAACGGTCCAGATGATCACCGGAATTCTCCATCCCAAAAACGTGGTCGAGGAGCTGGTCAAGCAGAATGTGACGCACATGGTCACACTGCCAGACTCTGAGACCCGGCACATGTACGACCGGCTCATGGCCGAGCCTTCCATTCACCTGATCCCGGTGGCGCGCGAAGGCGAGGCGATTCCGGTTGCTGCCGGGCTATGGGCAGCAGGGCAGCGGCCAGTGATCTCGATCCAGAACGCAGGCCTGTACGAATCCGGGGACGCTCTACGCGGTCTCGCTGTCGGGATCGACCTGCCGCTTGTTATGTTCGTCGGATACCGCGGCTACACGCGCCATGGCGACACGCCGGACTCGGCGGCACGGATACTTGAGCCGTTCCTGCACCTCTGGAGAATCGATTACTTCACGGTCGAGAGTGATGACGACCTGGACCGCGTACCGCTGGCATTCGAGCGCGCTGAGCGGACAAGCCAGCCGGTGGCGGTGTTGATCGGCACGGAGTACGCAAAGGAATGATCAGCTACACCGATGCCATAGATGTCATTCACCGGGAGCGCGGTGACGCGGTCTGCGTGACAACGATGACGCAGACGAGTTACTGGTACGCGGTAAGCGAGAGACCCGACCTGGACATTGGCATCGCAAACGGCATGAGCAAGGCGTCTTCGCTGGCTCTTGGTATCGCCGTTGGCGCGCCCGACCGCAACGTGATCGTTCTTGACGGGGACGGATCGCTGCTCATGAATCTTGGGAGCCTCGTAACTGTTGCGGGCCAGAGGCCTGAGAACTTCTATCACTTCGTATTCGACAATGGGATCTATGCGGTCACAGGCGGGCAGCCGGTTCCGAACCCGAAGGTCGACTACGCGAAGATGGCCGAAGCGTCGGGGTATGCGCAGGCGTATCGCTTTACGAGTGTGGAGAGTCTTGCGAGCGAGCTGCCAGGCGTGATGCAAAAGCCCGGCCCTGTGCTGATTCACCTTGCGATAGTCGGAGAGCCTGCAGACGAAGGCGTTGACCAGACCTGGGAGTCGAACGCGAAGATGCCGGCACAGATACGCGCTCTGAAGAAGGCGCTGTCAGACTCGGTCTAGTCTTCGCTAAGCGCTTCTCTCTTGCGTCGCATCGAGCGGCCGCGCAGCGCCAGCATCAGAAGTCCCAGCATCCCAACGCCCATCAGCGAGTAGTCTCCGGTTGCCGGTTCAGAGTGCTCGGTCGGCAAGCCGCAGCCGTAGACCGTGTAGCCTTCGTCTCCGGGACCAAGCTCCACCAACTCTCCATCTCCAAGATCATCGCCGTCACGGATCGCCTGCACGGTAGCTTCGATGTCAACCGTGGGCTCTGGTTCCGCCGTCTCGGCAGGATCAGGTGTTGGCGTCTCCTCCGGCTCAGGAGTCGGTGACTCCTCTAGCTCTGGAGTTGCGGTCGGTTCCGGCGCAGGCTCAGGCGTTGGCGTTGCAGTCGGCTCCGGCTCCACCGTCTCAGCAGCTGCCTCAGCGGTCGGACTCGGAACGAGCTCCGGAGGTGGAGTGGCTCCGGGGTCCTCTATGCCTACAGTCGGCACAGGTGTTGGAATCGGCCCCGCCGTCGGGGTCGGAGTTGGTGGCGGCGGATCTACCACGAAGAGCCGGACAGGCGTCGCGTGGATGTTGCCCGCATCGTCTCGGCCCTGGATGATGAACTCGTGCTGGCCCGCCTCAAGCGCCCCCGGCTGGTATGTCCAGGAGCTTGTCGAAGCCGCCGTCATCAGTCCGGTCACATCGAAGCCATTCAGCTTGGCGCTGATGATCGTCACCGAGCTGTGCGAATCGCCCTCGTACTCCGAAGCCTCTTCGGCATAGGAGACGGAGATCACAGGGTTGGCGACGGTCACAATCTGGTTGGCCGCAGGCAGGATAGTTGGCAGCTTGATCTCTCGGTCAAGCTCGAAGAGGTGCGCGCCGGCCGGCCATTCAGGATCTTCCCTGCGCACACCGCCGTCAGCGCGATTGCCGACTCTGTCGAACCCGGCGATCTCAACGTTCTTCACGCCATCGCCTTCAGCCGCTCCGGTAAGCAGATCGTCGTCGACTTCGATCACCCACTCGTTCCTGTTCTCTGTGGGCGTCATTGCTCCGAACGTCACACCGTTGATCTCGACCGTCGGTGGAGTGGCAAGATCTTCCGGCGAGCGAGACATGATCGTGACCCTGTCACGCGTGATGACCGTATCGAATATCACTTCGAGCCTTGGGCCGAGTCTGTCGACCACCTGGTAGACGATCTTCTCGGAGTTCAGGCCAAGGAGGTCCTGCACAGCGCCGGCGAGCACCTGCATCGGCTCAGCGATGCTCGGCAGATTCTCATATTCGAGGAACACCGCGTCTGGAACGTCTTCATAGACCGTCGCCGAGATCGCAGGCAGGCTGCCGAACAGGAACCTGCCAGGAACAACCGAGTCGGGGTCGACAGGCTCGCTGAAGTTGACTCGAATCCTGTTCTGCTGGTTCGTGATCGCCCGTTCCTTCTCCTCCTCGTAGTCGTCACCCAGCAGCACCTCCAGCACCTGCGGCGGCAGAGTGTCGATCTCGAACGAGTGGTTCTGATCACCTTCCTCTTCGGCATCGACGTCAGTTCTCGCGGTGTTGCCCGCGATGTCCTGCGCCGACGCATACCACTTGACCGTGCCGTCAGCCATTCCGGTGATAAGCGCGAAGGCAGCCCATCCGTTGTTGATCGGAGATGAGAAATCGGTCGATGCCGGAATCACCTCGTCGGCCTCGCCAAATGTCCCGTCACGGTCGATGTCGACATGGATCTCGATGTCTTCGAGCCGAACTCCTGACCGCGGATCGGTCACGTCTACCGAAACCCAGTTCTGCGCGTTGCTGGTAGTCACGCCGTTTGGCAGCTGTGTCACCGTCAGCACAGGTGGCGTCTCATCGATCAGAACCGCCTCGCTCACCAGGGTCGGAGGAGTCGTATCGGCGTACTCCAGGGTGACGATTCCCTCGTCTTCGACCTTGATCACCGGTCGCGTAGCCTCCAGCGGCTTATCGGCGTTTGTAGTAGATGTCTCTTCTCCTGTTTCCAACGTCGCCGTGTAGAGATTGGTGGCCGGACCGGTCTCAAGCAGCGTCATCACGAAGCCATCGATGTCCGATGAGCTGCGGATCTCAACAGTCGTCGTGTCCACGACCGCGTGCCGGTATGTGACGGAAAAGCCCTGGGCCGATGCGGTGGTCAGATGCTGAGTGACCGAGAAAGTGCCGTTCTGCACGTTGAGCCAGTTCACGCTCACATTGGGCAGAGTGGTCGTGATGTCCGCGCTGTCCAGGCTTCCATCGCCATTCAGATCGGCGATTGGGCTGTTCTTGGCGCGGAATATGTGCTGCGATCCCGCAGTGCCTGCCGGCATCGAGTACGGATTGCCGGTGAAATCCGTCGCCTCTGCGTTGTTCAGGACGGTTGTTTCAGGACTCAGATCGTCGACGACGACCGTTATGGTCTTGCCCGAGTTGGCGTAGGCAGGCGTGACGGTCAGAGTGCCGGACTCGTCACCACTCACAACCGGGATGCGAGTGGCTGTCAGGCCTTCGAGAAGAGCTAGAGATGCCAGCGC
>JANQIZ010000253.1 GCA_028281895.1 Dehalococcoidia bacterium | reverse complement strand
GTGCCGCAGCCATGAAGCTCACACTCCCGCTTGTCTCGATATTTCTGCTTGTCCTGGTCGCCTGCGCTCCGGGCGCCGTGGCCGCCGCTCCACTTGAGGAAGGCGGAGTGCTGCCAGACGGCCAACGCTTCTCACCGGTCTTCTTCGGCGCTCCCCTGGAAGGGCCTGTGATTCGCGTGGACTTCCCCGGACTATCGAAAGTAAATGTGACACTGCGTGAGTCTGATGGAGTCGAAGGCCAGGCCAAGGGAAAGAAGATCGCGACAAGCAAGAAGCAGTCGGATGAGACTACTTTCACTGAGCTTGAAGCGGGTTCCTACGACATCCTCGTCCAGCAGGGATCATCGAAGGTCTTCGCTGACGACATTGTCGTGACCGACTCTCCGGTCATCGTCGACTGGCTCTACACCACTCTGAATATTGACTACGACGCGCTCACGAACGTCAGAGCCGATCTGAGGCTGGACGATGGGAACCCAGGCTCTATAGGCAAGGGTGTCTGGTCTGTGAAGAAGCAGCAGGGATCGGCGTCGTACCCGGTTCTGCTTGGAAGTTACGACGTGAGGCTCCGGCTTGGAGCAGCCCAGCTCGTCATTGATGGCGTGGACTGTTCCTCAGGGCCGTGCTCAGTTGCCGATGTCGCAACTGACCTCAGCGTCGACTACGACACACTTGAGAACATGCGCGTCGACCTGCGAGTCGCGGATGGCGCCGACGAGACCGTTGGCGGTGGGGTTTGGACGAAGCGCAAGCAGAGCGGCGTCCAGGTCTATCGAGTGCTGCGCGATGCCTACGATGTTCGTCTCCGGCACGGTGCGGCGACCTTGGTGATTGACGATGTCGATTGTCAGACTGGTCCTTGCTCGGTCTCCGGGATCGCTTCAGATCTTTCAGTCGACTACGGCGGACTTGAGAAGATCAAGCTCGATCTACGCAATTCGGACGGTGAGGCGGGCACGTTCGGTGGGGCTGTGTGGTCAGAGTCGTTCCAGGAGGGCACTGCCACCTACAGGGTTTTGCGCTCTATCTATGACGCCAGGGTCCGGCAGGGCGCTGCGTCTCTGGTGATCGACGATATCGACTGCACAGAGAGCGAGTGCTCGTTCGGCGATCTGTCTGAGACTCTCACGGTCGACTACGGTGGACTGGCTCCACTGACCTTGCAGTTGCGCGTCAGCGATGGGGCTGCGGGCACTATCGGTGGTGGAGTGTGGAGCAAGAAGGCGCAGAGCGGCGTTCGCTCCTACGAGGTGCTGAAGGCTATCTACGATCTCCGAATACGCCACGCAGCCGCCGCGCTTGTCCCTGATGGCATCGACTGTTCCTCAGGGCCGTGCGAAGTTTCAGGAATCACCACGAACCTGACCGTTGACCTCGGCGACACAGGCAACGTCAAGGTCCAGCTGCGTAAGTCAGATGGCAAGCCTGGTCTAGACGGTGGCGGCGTCTGGTCGCGAACCCGGCAGAACGGCACAATCGTCCACGAGGTTCTTCGTGGTATCTATGATCTGCGGCTGGTTGTAGGACGGGAAGTGTCGATCGGCGATTCGATCGACTGCCGATCTACAGATTGCTCTGCCACGCTTAGTTCGGACGGGCTGGTCTCAACATCTGGAACTGCGGTGGAAGCTACACCTGAGCCCACGCCCACACCTGAAGCCACTGGCCGCCGCCTGGAGCCTGTCGGCGCAGGCCGCCCTGACACCGTTCCAAGGGTGAGAATTCCCGACCGGGTTCGCAGGACTCCGACACCGACACCTACTCCCCAGCCCGTACCGCCAGGTCCGGTGACGGAGGTGGAGTTGACCGTCGGTGACGGTCAGGCGCACATTAGCTGGGAAGAGCCTGAAGACTACGGAACCACAAAGGTCAGCGCCTACAGGATTCTTGTCGCCCCCAGTGCCGAGGTGATGGTTCTGCCGGCATCAGCCAGAGAGCTGTTGATCGGCAATCTGGAGAACGGCGTTGAGCACTGGATCCAGATAAACGCCATCAACGACACGGGTGCCGGCCAGCGCGTGTTGACGGATAAGTTCACGCCGTCGGCAGCGCTGGATCTCTCGGATGTTCAGAAGGATTCGATCTTCCGATCCGACACTTCACAGGGCTTGAGCGTCGGCGCGCCGGTATCGCCTGGCTAGAGCGACTCCACGACCGAGACGATCTCTTCCCGATCACAGGCCGAAATCACCCGGCTGGTCGTGAAGTCGGTCCTGTTCTCCGGGTGCTCAGCCAGCGCCTTGAAGTCTCTCATGTCGCTCAGGAACGTCATCATCGCGAGGTAATGGCACGTTGCGAGATGCACGTAGCGCTCGAGATCGGCAAGTGACGGGACGTTGCCTGCAGACAGGCCAGTTCGAGAACTCTCCTTCGATGCAGCATCTTGAACGGTCCTTGCGAGCTCATCCCTGTAGTGACGGATCATCTCTGGCTGAATCTGCCTGACGGATTTCGGGTCCAGGCATGATCCGGTCAGCTTGGCAACATCCTTCGCGGGGTTCGATCTCTCCGCCGCCGCCCAGTCGATGAACACAGCCTCATCGCCATCGAAGAACAGGTTCTCTTGATGCAGGTCAGCGTGCGTCAGCGAGAAAGGTCCGGCGTGCAGCGCCGCGTACACAGCATCCAATCTTTCGCTCAAAAGCTCGCCCAGCCTCAGCTGCGTGCTCGAAAGCTCATACGCGCCTGAAGCGACCAGCGAAGGCCAGCACTTTGCGAACCGCTCCGCGCTCACCTGATCGACGCCCGTGACCGCGGGATATGCCAGCCAGTCCATCTCTTCGAGTCGCGGACTATTCCAGAACAGAGCATGGTGACGTGCGAGCTGGCTCAGCGCGTTCTCAACCCTCTCGTTCGAGATCGTGTCATCGTCACCAAACTCTTCGAACGCGCCGATGTCCTCGAAAACGAGCGTGGCCAGCCCGCTCTCCTCATCCAGCTCCGCGGCCCAGCATCTGGCCGTCCTCAGCGGCGTCTCGTCTGCGACCACACGGTGAAACATCGCCTCACGACGGAACATGCGCAGGGCGCTCGGGTTGTCCTCACCGAGTCGCGCCGGCAGCGGCAGCTTGGCAATAAGAGTTCGCGGCGCAGCATCGGCGCCCGCTCCGATCCATGCGACGTTCAGCCGATATGCACGCGAGAGATAGCCGTAGCCGCCGTCCAAGGCTGTCGCCTCAACCGCGTCGACTTCCGGCAACTCTGTGTGAGCTTCGGTGAACAGCCGGTTGAGCGCGGCAGGCGTTATCTCGTTTTCATCAGCGAGCACGTACATCAGGTGTCCCTGCGCAAAGCGGCGTCATGTTCCAGCGGCTAATTCGAAAGGCGATGCGTTGGCTCATGATCGGTGATAGATTCCCGTCATCTGAAAAGCCACCGTGCCGCCTCATCGCGCTGCCAGAGGAGTGTAGTGATGAAACTGTCCCAGGATCAGGTCAATTCTTACAACAGGGACGGATACCTCGCAGTTCCAGGAGTCTTCAACGAGTCTGAGCTGGAAGACCTGCATCGAGCCACCGAAAAGTATGTTGAGCAGTCCCGCGATCTTTCCGAGCACACCGATGTGTTCGACCTCGACTTCGGAGCCGGCCACTCCCGGGAAACGCCGCGGTTGCGACGGATCAAGAGTCCGCACCTGCTCGATCCAGTCTATGACGCTGCAATGCGAAAGCCAGAACTGCTTGACGTGATCGAGTCGCTGATCGGTCCGAACATACGGCTGCACCACACCAAGCTGAACATGAAGGCGCCCGGCGGCGGCCAGCAGGTTGAGTGGCACACGGACTGGGGATTCTATCCAGCCACGAACGACGACATCCTGGAGATCGGCGTCGCCTTCGACGATATGGAGATAGAGAACGGCTGCCTGATGGTGATCCCCGGCTCTCACAAAGGGCCAGCCTATGACCATCACGAGGACGGCATGTTCGTTGGCGCTGTGTCAGAGAGCGACTTCAGCATGGAGGACGCGGTGCCGATCACGATGAAGGCGGGAAGCGTCTCGGTGCACCACGTGCGCGAGCTGCATGGCTCAGCGCCAAACGTTTCCAACCGTCCGCGCCGCCTCTTGCTGATGGGATACGCGGCTGTCGATTCATTCCCGCTGACAGGCTATGGCGACTGGGATGACTTCAATTCCCAGATTGTGCGGGGAGAGCAGACGAATGAGCCCCGGCTTGAGAAGGTTCCTGCGCGTGTGGCGCAACCCAAGCCTGACGGTGGTTCGATCTTCGAGATCCAGGACACGATGAAGAAGTCACACTACGCCGACGCCAAAGGGACGTAGCGCGGCGCAGAGCGGCCGCGGTAGGGCTACGCTTCTTCTCTACTCGACCATTCCCAACCCAGCCTGTACTGGAGAGACGAACATGCAGATCGGAAGCGGCCAGTTCACGTTTGAATGGCAGGAAGACTTTGCTGAGATCCCGTATCCAGACGAAGCGGCACGTGGCTGGGCGCATCACGGCATCGCGCTATCCAGCAACGGCAACCTGCTCACTTTTCACCCCGGCCGCTCGACCGTTCTAGAACTGACCACCGACGGACAGCTCGTCCGCAAGCTCGATGTGCCGTTGGCCGAAGCGCACGGCGTGACCATCTGCACCGACGGCGTCAACGAGTGCCTGTGGTTCGCAGACAACGGCAGGAAGCGCCAGCCCGATGAGGACTACGAGTACATCTGGGGTCCCAAGGCAGGCCACACGGTCAAGATGTCGTTGACCGGCGAGATCGAGATGGAGCTTGTCGCGCCACAGCTTCCCATCTACAACCCCGGCACCTTCTCTCCAACAGAAGTCGCTGTCTGGCAGAAGAAGGACGGCGGCAATGACGATGTGTGGGTGACGGACGGCTACGGCCAGAATCACATCCACCGCTTCACGTCTTCCGGCGAATACGTCTCAAGCATCAACGGCAACGAGGGCGACGCGGGCGCGTTCAACACTCCACACGCCATCTGGATCGACACCCGCAAGGACGAGCCTGAGCTGTACGTGGCTGATCGCGCCAACGGCCAGGTGCAGGTCTACTCGCTCGATGGCGAGTTCAAGCGCAGTTTCGGCAAGGACTTCATGATCACGCCGAGCGCCTTCGCTCCCTATGGCGACTTCCTGGTGATCGCAGAACTGAACGCTCGCCTGACGATCGTCGACGGTGACGACCAGCTTGTCACGCATCTCGGCGACAATCATGAGGTAGCCAACGAGCCCGGCTGGCCGAACATGCTCGATGCGAACGGCATCCCGACGCGCACAAACCGCCTTCGCACCGGCGTCTTCAACAGCCCGCACGGTCTTGCCACAGACGATGCAGGCAACATCTACGTCTCCGAGTGGCTGATCGGCGGCCGCTACATAAAGCTAGCAAAGGTGTGAGGCTAATCGGCGTAGGTGCCGAAAACGGGCAGACGCGCTAGTATCCTCCGCACCGCGCCCGTCAGTTGGGCGCTTTTATCGCGAGAGGTACACAGATGACAACGTCAAGCAGTGACCAGGATCCCGCAGGTGGAGCCACGGGATCATTCGGCGGGCCGAAGCCGTACGCCCTGACCTTCAACGTCGACTACCCGGATCGCGCCCTAGATAGGCTCTCCAGCGCGCTCCGCGCCTTCTGGATCATCCCAATCGCGATCGTACTCGCTGGCGTTGGCGGATACTCGGCCAGTTGGAGCTCCTCCTCAACAGACGCAGCGAACACAGTCTCAGGTGGCGTCGGCCTGATCATCATAGCTCCCGTCCTGATGATTCTGTTCAGACAGAAGTACCCGCGATGGTGGTGGGATTTCAACGTTCAGTTGATGAGGTTCCAGGCTCGAGTCGGCATGTACATGGCACTCACCACGGACACGTATCCATCGACCGACGATGAACAGTCTGTTCACCTTGAGGTCGGCTATCCGGACGTCGAAAAAGACCTGAACAGGTGGTTGCCGCTGATCAAGTGGTTCCTCGCCATTCCGCATCTCATCATCCTGATCTTCCTCTGGATCGCGGCGGTTTTCGTGGTGATCTACGTCTGGTTCGTCATCCTGTTCACGGGCAGATACCCGCGTGGCGCTTTCGACTTCGTTGTGGGCGTCAACAGGTGGAGCTATCGCGTGCAGGCGTACGCATTTCTGCTTGCGACGGATGAGTACCCACCGTTCTCTCTGGACTAGTCGCTTGGCACAGTGAAGTTACTTCGGACCGGGGCAATGCGTCGGCCTGCACTCTCATGTTGATCTCACGGTGACCAGCCTGCTCGATGATCGCCGGCGCATAGAGTCGTGTCAGGAATCATCGTCATGCTTGAACACTTCACAGTCAGCGAATCTGAACGGATAACGATCGCGCCCTCGGCACTGCGGGAATCTGTGGTTGCGCTCTTCAGGGCGAACGGGTACCCGCAGCCAGAAGCTGACGCGGCAACAGACGTGCTCGTGACCGCCGACATACGCGGCGTGGACACCCATGGCGTTTCGAACATGCTGCGCCGCTACCTGCAGATGACAGCCGAAGGCTTCGTCAATCCGGTTCCAAATTGGCAGATCGTGCGCGAAACGCCCTCGACGATCGCTGTCGATTGCGACCGTGGCCTCGGCATCGCCGTCCTGCCGCGCCTCATGGAGATAGCTATCGAGAAGGCCCGCAAGATCGGCAGCGCAACCGTTCTCGCAGGCAATGGCCGCCACGCCGGAATGCTCTCGTATTACCCGATGCAGGCTTCGGAGCGGGACATGATCGGATACGCGGTCACGGCGGGTGGCCAGATCATGGTTCCGACCTATGGCGGGGAGCCGCGCCTGGGAACCAATCCTCACTCATGGGCGGTGCCAACCGGACAGATGGCTCCATTCGTCCTTGACGTCTCTTCAACCGTCGTAGCCGCTAACAAGATCGATCTCCTCAGGCGGCACAAAGCAGAATTGATGCCCGGATGGGCTGCGGACGAGCAGGGCGCACCCATCGACGAGCCCAGGCTGCCACCCGAGTTCACCTGGCTGCTGCCTCTCGGATCGACTCGAGAGTCCGGCTCGCAGAAGGGCTACGGGCTCGGTGCGCTGGCCCAGGCCTTGACCGGCGTTCTCTTCAACGGCGAGTTCGGAGACTACGGCAGTGGGCGCATGAGCCACATGCTCACAGTGACCGATGTTGCTGCATTCTCAGACATCGATACGTTCAAGACGCGCATGGATGCCTTCCTGCGCTATCTTCTCGAAACAAAACCGATGCCAGGCGCTGACCGCGTGGTCTACGCCGGTCTGCTGGAGCATGAAGAGGCGCAGCGACGCGCAGACGGCATCCCGCTCCACCGTGAAGTCGTCGCGTGGCTCAACAGTTCCCTGCGCGAACACAACCTGGAGCCGCTGACGGACTGAGGCAGTCTCTGCCGTGGCAGGGCGCGTCTATCATCAAGATAGACACTCATCACATTGCCGCGCCCAGAACACTCGCATCAGACCAGGTCCTTCACCAATGCCAAACCGCCTTGCTGCCGAGACGAGCCCTTACCTCCTCCAGCACAAAGACAATCCCGTCGACTGGTTCCCATGGGGCGATGAGGCGTTTGCGCTAGCGCGATCTACAGACAGGCCGATCATGCTCAGCGTCGGCTACTCGGCGTGCCACTGGTGCCACGTCATGGAGCGCGAATCCTTTGAGAACGAAGAGATCGCCGCGCTCATGAACCGGCTGTTCGTCAACATCAAGGTCGACAGGGAAGAGCGGCCCGATGTCGACTCGATCTACATGTCCGCGGTGCAGGCAATGACCGGTCACGGCGGCTGGCCGATGACGGTGTTCATGACGCCGGATGGCAAGCCTTTCTACGGCGGAACTTATTTTCCGAACGATGACCGGGGCGGGCTGCCAGCGTTCCCTAGAGTCCTCGAGGCGGTCTCAGAGGCGTTTCACGATCCCGCGCGTCGAGACCAACTGCTCGCCACTTCATCGAACGTGATGGCGCGCATCGAGGCGATCACCGCGGTTCGCCAGAGCCAGGAGCCGCTCTCTACGGACATCGCAGACAACGCAGCTCTGGCGTTCCAGAGAGAGTTCGATCCTGCCAATGGCGGCATGGGTATGCAGCCAAAGTTTCCGCAGCCGCCTGACTACGAGCTTCTGCTCCGGCACTGGAAACGGACAGGAGACGCCAGTTCGCTGAATATGGTCAAGACGACCCTGGAGAAGATGGCGCGCGGCGGGATCTACGACCAGGTCGGCGGCGGCTTCGCCCGGTACTCAGTGGACACCTTCTGGCTGGTCCCGCATTTCGAGAAGATGCTCTACGACAACTCCCAGCTTGCGCTGCTGTACCTCCACGCTTGGCAGGTGACCGGCAATCCTCTGTTCAAACGCATCGTCGAAGAGACGCTGGAGTACGTCCTGCGCGAGATGACTCATGGCGATGGCGGCTTCTATTCAGCGCAGGATGCCGACTCCGAGGGCGAAGAAGGAAAGTTCTACGTCTGGCTGTCGCAGGAGATCGATGCCGTTCTCGGCGAGGAGCTGGGCGCAGTTGCCCGCGCCTACTGGGGAGTAACAAGGGAAGGAAACTTCGAGGGCAAGAACATCCTCAATGTGCCGCGGGTCGCGTCTGAAGTGGCGTCCGAACTCGGCATATCAGAGGATGAACTGCTCGAACACATCGCAGAGGCGCGGAAACGGCTCTACAGGGCAAGATCAGAACGAGTCTGGCCCGGCCTCGACGACAAAATTCTCACATCGTGGAACGCGCTCATGATGAAGGCATTTGCCGAGTGCGGCGCGGTAATGGAAAGGCCGGACTGGATTGCCGCTGCCAGCAAGAACGCCGGCTTCCTGCTCCGTACGCTTCACAGCGGTGATCGCCTGCTCCGCACATGGAAGGATGCTGGGAGCGATGGCGAATCGAAGGCTCACCTGAACGGCTATCTCGAAGACTACGCGATGCTGGTCGACGGACTGCTCTCGCTCTACGAAGCGACGTTCGAGCCGAGATGGTTTGATCAGGCCCGGCGCATTGCAGACGAGATGATCGAGCTGTTCTGGTCATACGACGATGCCGTCTTCTACGACACGGGCAGCGACCATGAAGAGCTGGTGGTGAGGCCGCGTGACATCTTCGACAACGCCGTGCCGTCCGGCGGCTCAGTGGCGGCGTCTGCGCTCCTCAAGCTGGCGGTATTCACAGGCGAGCCTGCCTATCACCGAACAGCGACCGCATCGCTCAGGGCAGCGCGGGACATGATGGTGAGCGCGCCGCAGGGCACCGCGCACTGGATCAACGCAATCGAGACCTACAACGCCACTGCGCAGGAAGTGGTGATAGTCGGCGACCCGGCAGATGATGCCACCCGCGCCCTCGTGCGGACTTCGCGCTCGGGCTACGCGCCGAACAGGGTGTTCGCGTTTGCCGATGCTGACGGCGAAGGGATCGAGTCGCCTCTGCTGGAAGACCGGCCGCAGCTGGACGGCAAGCCAACGGCGTTCGTCTGCGAGAACTACACCTGCCAGCTGCCAGTAACAGAGCCAGAGGAACTGGCAGCTCAACTGGACTGATCACTTCGAAGCGCCAGCTACTGCGCCTTCGCCTCGCGTGCTGGTGGCGGCGTGTACCGCTCATCGAGCCTCGATAGAAGCTCCGTTGCCTCCGCCACTACACGAAGCTCAAGGTGGCCAAGTCCCTCAAGCTCGTTCGCAACATGCTCAACCCGCCGTCGCCGGCCTTCTTCCATCAGGTCCAGTCCCTGCTGCGTAGCCTTTACGCGGACCACGCGGCCATCGTCAGAAGTGCGGTCCCTGGCAACAAGGCCCAGCCCTTCGAGGTAGTTCACGATTCTTGTTATCGCCGGAAGCGAGACCATCTCGATCGCCGCCAGCTCACTGATCGACTTCGGTCCAGCGAAGGCAAGGATCGATAGCAGCGAAAGGCGCTCAGGCGTCAGCCCGGATTCCCGATCCCTCGCCCGCGCCCTGCGGAGAACGTGGATCGCTATGGAGTGAAGGTGGTTGGCGACGTTGTTGAGCAGGTCATCTTGCATGCCCTGCGGCAGCGGTGGCGTTGACATATCTAGTTAACACAGTTAAGTAATAAGGCTATTCAGACAGCTTTTTCGCTGCGATTAACACCGTTAAGCAAAACGGCGATCCGTGCAAGCGGAAGCCGATACCGGTATCGGAGACATGCCAGTGACCGAGCACAGCCTGTTGAAGTCGATTGGCCAGATACACATCAGCGTTACCGACATCGACCGCGCAGTCGAGTTCTATCGAGATACGCTCGGAATGCAGTTTCTGTTTCAAGTTCCGGGCCAGCCGATGGCCTTTTTCAGGTGCGGCGAGGTGCGCCTCTACCTGGGCGTCCCGGAGAGCGAAGAGTTCAGATCGAAGCCTGTCCACTACTACCGCGTCGATGACGTCGATGCCGCATATGCCGAGCTTGGTGGCAGGGGAGTTGAGTTTGAGCACGGACCCCACAGGGTTCACGAAGACGATGCTCACGAGCTGTGGCTGGCGTTTTTCAAGGATCCAGACGGCAATCACCTCGCAGTGATGGAAGAGCGCCAGAAGTAGCTCTGACCAGTGTCGATCGCCGATTTCTTGCGCGCACTGGGACTCGTTGACCTCGTGAACTAGAATGCGCGCATGGGTCGCCTGATTCTCATCAAGCATTCGCTGCCAGAGATCGACTCGGACAGACCGGCGCACATGTGGAAGCTCAGTCCAGTCGGTGAGCAGCGCGCATCGTCCATGGCCGTCACGGTTGGCGCAATGAAGCCTGGCTCACTGCACGCCAGCGCAGAAGCGAAGGCCGATGAGACCGCAGCCTTCATCACAGGGACGACCGGCCTGATGCTGAACATCGATCCGCGGTTCAATGAGCACGAGCGCTCAGAGGCCGGGTTCCTGGAGAAGGACGATTTCGAGGCGAAGGTCAGCCAGGCTCTACTCAAACCGAATGAGCCTGTGTTTGGATCGGAGACCATCGCCGAAGCGGTAGCGCGGTTCGAAGAAGGCCTTCATGACGCCGAAAGGTTCTCGCCGCCGGGAGACATGGTCATCGTCTCGCACGGCACGGTCATCTCAGGCTACGTCGCATCGAAGACAGGCGCTGATCCGGTGGAGCTATGGCATCAGCTCGGCCTGCCCGGCCTGATTTGCCTCAACTGGCCCAACCCGGACCGCATAGAGCTCTGCCAGAACTTTGAGTAGCGGCAAGCCCGCGGCCTAAAACGCGCCGTGGCTACCTGACGGCGGCGTTCGCATCGGCTTATTCCACAGCGCCTCGACGTGATAGCGCGGCCGCCAGCCGAGATACCGCATGATCTTGTCGTTGTTGAACTTGCGATGCGGGATGTCAGGGAACACAAAGAACGTCTCGATCTTCGACGGAAGCCGCTCCTCCGGTACCTCGACAGCGCACTGGATCGCCGTGCCGCAGTCCGGCCATGCCGTCGAGTAGGGCGTCATGTCATCGTGGTAATCGGGCTCTCGCTCCGGACCGCCCAGGTTCCACGTGTGCTTCATGTTGTAGTAGAGCAGCGTCAGCGCGGTGATGCCGTGACGCTCGGCAAACACACGAACGATCTCCTGGCCAAGCGCCTTCGTGTGGGCATAGAGCCTCGTCCCGGGCGCGGGTGGCATGTCAGGGTTGAGATCGTGGTCCCACTCTTCGTACTGCGGACCCGCCAGCTGGTAGTGCGGACCGGTGTTGATGACCCGCTGCACGCCGTGAGTTCTCGCTGCGACCATCATGTTGTAGTTGCCGCGGGTGTTCACATCGAAGGCGATCTGACGATGAGGCCGCAGCACCGAGAGGTTGACGATGCAGTCTGCGCCCTCAGCGGCCCGCACGACGCCATCGAGGTCATCGACCGATAGCTGGAGGTAGTCGTGCTTCAGGTCATCCGGCTTCTCGTTGATATCGGTCACGAGAAGGTCGTGGCGTCCGTCCAGGGCCTTGATCACCCATGGACCGAGCATTCCATTCCCGCCAAGAATCAGGATTTTCATTAAACTCCTATCAACAGGTACTAAATTAGTCGTCGGCCGCCAATCCTCCGAAACCGCCGAGAGTCATGATAATTCCTCCCACCAACGCTACGTAAACGCCGGCGCGCATAGTCGCATTGGCTTCAATTGTAATCGGCCCTGAACTGCCGAAAACGCCGCCACCATCGCTCAATATTGCACTCGCTGTGATGACTACAACTAGTACGCCCGCGGCTACATTGGCCACCCCGCCTGACTTTTCGCTATCTGAGGAGAACCCAATCACCGTGGCAATCAGTGACAATGCCGTCGCAATCCAGCCATGGGCGACTTGGATTCCGCGGATCTGCTGATCAGTTCTTAATATCCCCGCGATCGTCACGCTCGTGTCAGCCCAAGGCATGACTAGTGAAATAAGTACCAATATCAATCCGACTGCTGCTACGAAACCCATATGGGAACCCCTCAGCCTTGGCCACTACATTCATACGGGATAAATATTTCGATGATATCTATCACATATGACTGAAGCAGTAAATGATATTGGCTGATTATGACATCACCCGCCAATCCCCAATAGCTCTCTTGCCGCGTGCATCAGGTATCGCTGGTTCTCTACTGGCGACTGCACATGGATGTCCTGCCACTGGCCCAGCTCTTCCGCAGTCAGCGCCCGGCTGATCGCATCGATCGCATCGTCAGCGCTGATCGCCGATGTGCTGCCGCTCGCCGCGGCCGCCGACCGATCGCCATCCACAACCGGGAAGCCCAGTCGCAGCGTCGCCACCTGGATCAGCCGGTCCCTCGCGAACTCCTTGCACACCACCTCGCCGAGGTGACACGCCAGCAGCGGCACGTTCTCTGTCGGAGGCAGGCTTCGCCACTTCTCCGTGACCGTAAGATTCTCCTCGTAGTCGTTGAACAGTTGCAGACTGCTCACGTACACGCATCGCTTCACGCCAGCCTCGGCCGCAGCCCAAAGCAGGTTGTAAAGCTGTCTAGTCGAGTGATCGAGCATCGCCGTAGCGTCCGATGCCTCAGCGTTGTAGCCGAAGACGACCAGCGCATCGTGCCCCGCCACAGCATCATCAGTCGGCTGCTCGTGGCCTAATTCCGTTTCATACGGCAACATGGAGGTGGCATGCCCGTCATCTGTGAGTGCCGATGCCAGCCGCTCTCCAAGCCACCAGTTGCCGTCACGTATGAGGATCATCAAAACACCGTTCCATATGCTGGTATCGAATCCGTGGCGGTATCTTAGCGCGGCGGGCAGTGCCGGGGTGCGGTGTGATGCCTGACCGATTCACGATACGCAGAGGACTGGCGACCGAAGTAGACCATTTCGTGGCACTAATACTGGCCACCATCGTCGTCGCACCGTTCTATTCGTCTTACTCGCTCTGGGAGGTCTTCCGCAGCCTCGACTGGTCACCAATGCTGTTCATCATCGGTCTGTCGTTCTCAATCTGGGTGCTGTCGTCGATCGTCCTGGAGCATCAATTCGGTCGTACTTTGGGCAAATTGATCTTTCGATTGCGTCTGGTGGCCGTGGAAGGTGGCGCATTGACGCTTGGTCGTGCAGTGCGTCACAACTTGGGGAAGGTGGTCGAGCTGTCTGTGCCGTTCTTGCTGGAGAGCAATCTGCTAAACCCTTCAAAAAAGGGCATCTCGATAGGAAACAGATGGGCGAAGTCAAGGACAATCCACGCCTGATGCAACGCATCCGGCGCAAAACGGTGGTGGCAACGTGAAACGGGCATGGATTGTTCTGATCGAGGGGCTATTCCTGCTAGCTATTCTTAGCGCCGCCTGCTCATCATCGGCGGACGTCATACCGACCACCGGACCTTCGCCAACGCCGATCGTCAGCTCCCTCGCATATGTTGACATCGAAGGCGCAGGCCTGACATCGCTCAGGTGTGAGGAGTGCAGGGCGGTGGAGGTGACGGGCGTCACAGGACCAGACATTGTCGAGACGCCTGAAGGACCGTTCCGGCTCTATGGCGTTTTCGTGGCTCCAGAGGAAGAGAACTGCGTCGCCGAATCCGGCGACCGTCTTGCAGAGCTGGCTGGAGATTCTGTCCGGATCGAGGCCGGTCCACTGGCCACAGACTCCGCAGGCACGCCGATTCGCTACATCTTCACAGCCAACGGCGACTCCATAGACGAGCTGCTCATAGCGGAAGGCCTGGCTAGGCGGTCGTCGTTTGAGGGCCAGCACAACCCGTGGCTGCTGGTGACTGCCGACAATGCACGCAGGGCGCGCTCGGGCTGCATCTGGGAGAATTTTGACAGCATGTTTCCGGGTCGAACGCCCAGAGCATCCGGCGGCATTAACTAGGTGGGTTGGCTACTCGGCTGAGCCAGCCCCGACCCACCCTCTGACTCCCTCCCAGCCTGGGAGAGAGAAACCTTGTCATCCCGACCGCAGTGGAGGGATCTGACCGTGCATGCATTGTGACAAGTGCCGCAGCTACCCCCTCTCCCGGATCGGGTGAGGGTTGGGGTGAGGGTCGTTTCGGATCACATGGCCAACATGTTCTCTCAAGGCGAATAACCCTCCCTCTAGCTCCCTCCCAATATGGGAGGGAGGATGTGGTTCCCGCACGGTTTGCAGATATCCCCTCTCCCTCGCAGGGAGAGGGTCAGGGAGTGGGTGATCTGCCTTGTCATTCTGTCCCTGCCCTGAGCGAAGTCGAACGGGTTGATTCAGAATCTCTCATTGACCGTGGAAGCATGGTCAGATCCCTCCGCTGCGGTCGGGATGACAAGAAGTGGCGGGCGGCATAACAAACCAGATACGGCTACATGACAAAGGTACTTCGGCCGGAAACACAAACGGACTGCAGTCGCCTCTTCACTCTGTCGCGTAATCCGCACTGCTCAGCACCAGTCAGCACTCCCGAACTTGACTCCCTTCACCTCCCGATGCACCCTTTGCGACGCAACGCCCGGCATTCGAACAACCAGCGGAACTACACATGACAACAGACTCGAAGCGACGCCCCAACATCCTCCTCATCATGTCCGACGACCTCGGCTACGAGGCCATCGGCTGCAACGGCGGCACGTCATACGCAACGCCACGCCTCGACCAGCTGGCCGACACCGGGATGCGCTTCGAAAACGCCCACGTCATGCCACTCTGCACGCCCACGCGCGTCGCCCTCATGACAGGCAAGTACAACTTCCGCAACTACATCGGCTTCGGCCTCATCGCCCCTGATGAAGTCACCTTCGGCCATCTCTTCTCAGACGCCGGATACAAGACCTGCATCTCCGGCAAGTGGCAGCTCTACTCCTACAACCCGCCAGACGAGATGCCCGAGATGCGCAACAAGGGCCAGAAGATCGAGGACGCCGGGTTTGACGAGTTCTGTGTCTGGCACGCCCATCAGACCGAGGAGAAAGGGTCTCGCTACAAGGACCCGATCATCTACGAGAACGGCGAGTTCCTGGAGGACACGGACGGTAAGTACGGCGACGACATCTTCGCCGACTACATCATGGACTTCACGGAGCGGAACCAGGACGAGCCGTGGTTCGTGTACTGGCCTATGGCGCTGACGCATCGCCCGTTGGAGCCGACGCCGGACTCGCCGGAGTTCGACGATTTCGATCCGCCTTCAAACCAGACTCTCGGCGGTCGCACGTGGGACGAGCTTGAGAACTGGCCTGACGATGAGAAGTTCTACAAGGACATGGTGGAGTACCACGACAAGCTGATTGGCCGCGTCGTCGATCACCTTGAGAAGACGGGGCAGCGCGAGAACACGCTTGTGATCTACCTCGGCGATAACGGCTCTCCCGCAGAGGTGTGCTCGATCATGCACAGGCACACAGAGGTCTGCGGGGGCAAAGGGCTGACAAAGGACCGGGGAACCCACGTTCCGCTTATCTGCAACTGGCCCGGCACTGTCCCGTCTGGAGTGGTGCAGACCGACCTGATCGACAACACGGATCACCTTCCGACGATTCTGGAGGCGGCAGGTGTGCCGGTGCCGGAGGGCTATG
>JANQIZ010000218.1 GCA_028281895.1 Dehalococcoidia bacterium | reverse complement strand
ATGTAGCCGTTGCCACGACCGACCAGATGGCAAAGATCGGACGCCTTGGCCGCTACCTGGGCCGGCGCGGCCTTATGCCAAACCCTCGCACCGGCACAGTGGTGCCGCCGGACGGCATCGCCGCAGCAGTGAAGAGTTCGAAGCAGGGCCGCAGCGAAGTCCGCATGGACAAGCAGGCCGTGATTCACACCCGCATCGGCGTCGCCAGCTTTAGCGATGCCCAGATACTGGAGAACATGACAAGCGTCTACTCCACGATTCTTCGAGCCAAGCCAGAAGGCATCAAAGGCTCGCTCGTAAACTCGGCGACTATCACTACGACCATGGGCCCCGGCATCAAGCTGGACCTCGCCGAACTCGAAGAGGCTTCACGCTAGTAGAAACCGAATGGTGATCACACTGCATCTGCTAAAGTAAATGCAGTCAATTGAATAGACAGATCGGCTGTAGAAAACAGGTCACTTCCGAGTGGTAATGCGAAAGCGCCTGTCGAGGTCGGGTCTCAAGAACGGCACCTGCCGCCCTGCGCCCCGGAACCTTTGCAGCTCCGGGGTTTTTGTTTGTGCGGGATTAGTCGGTCCGCATGGCCCCACAAGAAACAGGAGGCCAGATGCCAACTGAGAAAAATGTGCAGCTAGTGGCGGAGCTTGAAGAAGACTTCAAGACATCCCCGCTGGTGATCGCGGCTAACTACCGCGGACTGAACGTGAACGAGATGCAGGGAATGCGTCGTGCCGTTCGCGAGTCGAGCGCCAGGTTCAAGATCGCCAAGAACACGCTTGCGCGCATCGCCGCTGACAACGCCGGCCGGCCAGAGCTCAAGGAGTTCATGGAGGGGCCAGTCGGCTTCCTCACGACCTCCGGTGATGCTGCCGCTGCCGCCAAGGTGCTCGTCAAGTACATCGACGACAACAGCGTCGAGATGACGATCCTCGGCGGCGCGCTCGATGGCGATGTGCTCACACTTGACCGAATCGAGGCGCTTGCCAAGCTGCCAAGCAAGGAAGTTCTGCTCGCCAAGATGATGGGAAGCATGAACAGCCCCATCACTGGACTGGTCATGGTGATGAGCGGTCCGGTCCGCGCGCTGGCAACGGTGCTGCAGCGAATTTCAGAACAGGGCGGAGCTGCGGCCGAGTCCGAGGAGTCTCCAGAGGAAGAGCCTACGGCAGAAGAGGCACCAGCCCCTGAAGCAGAGGCCGAGACAGATACCGAGGCGAGCGCTCCGGAAGAGGCTGCTGAGGATTCGTCAGAGTCTTCTGATACCGAGGCTGCTGCAGACGAATCTGCGACTGAGGATTCCGCAGGCGATGACGATTCAGCAGAGTCCTCTGAGGCTGAACCCGAAGCTGCGGAAGACAGCGGCGACGGCGAGGAAAAGTCCGAGTAAACACACTGCGCCGGGAGTCCGGCGAAGATCACTTCAAGATAGTTGATGGCCAATCGGCCAGGGAGATACAAGATGGCGCTTACAAAGGAAGAGCTGATCGAAGGCATCAAAGAGATGTCGGTTCTGGACCTCGCAGAGGTTGTTAAGGCTCTTGAGGAAGAGTTCGGCGTTTCGGCTGCTGCGCCTGTCGCAGTGGCAGCAGCTCCTGGCGCAGCCGGTGACGGTGGTGCTGGTGGCGGCGAAGCTGAGCAGAAGGACGAGTTCAACGTCGTCCTCAAGGAAGTCGGCGGCAACAAGATCGCTGTCATTAAGGCCGTTCGCGAGCTCACGCCTCTCGGCCTGAAGGAAGCGAAGGACCTTGTCGAAGCCGCTCCGAAGCCTGTCAAGGAAGGCGTGGCCAAGGAAGAGGCTGACGAAGCCAAGTCCAAGCTCGAAGAGGCCGGCGCTGTAGTCGAGCTCAGCTAGACGCCGACTACTCCAGCGAATCCAAAGCGGTCCCGTCACCTGGCGGGACCGCTTCGCGTTCAAGCAAGGAGGTCACGTCGTGTAGGCTTTCGACCGCATGACCGCTTCGAGCAACAGGACTGATGAGACCATGAAGCATCCAGGCGACCTGACTGAGGAAGAGCGAAACACTGCTCAGGATCGATTTCTGGCGGCTGCCATCGAGGCCTGGGGCAAAGACCGTGCAGCCTCCATTGAGCTTGCTCTAAACGAAACCGCCGCGGCTATCGCACGCCTCGGCAAGCTTGCGCTTCTCGAAAGACGATGCGCCGGCGTTCTACCTGCACGAGACGCTTCCCGGCTCCAGTCCTGAGGAGACGGCGACAGGATGACAGACCTCGCACTGGCATCGGTCACTCGTCTCGCTCAGCTCATAAGAGAGGGTGAAATCTCCTCACTCGAGGTGACCCGCACAGCGCTAGAGCGCATCAAACGCACTGAAGCCGAGTTGCAGGCCTGGGAAACGCTCGCCAGTGAAGATGCCATCGCTCAGGCTCGCTCTGCCGATGCCGAGGTGGCGAGCGGCAGTGTTCTCGGACCGCTGCATGGCGTGCCAGTTGGCATCAAGGACATCATCTCCACCCAGGGCATCCGCACTTCGATGGGATCGCCCATCTATGCCGACAACATCCCAACGCAAGACGCCGCGGTGGTTGCGCGCCTCAAGGGAGCCGGAGCCATCGTGCTCGGCAAGACCGTCACCACGCAGTTCGCCACGTCAGACCCGCCTCGAACGCCCAACCCCTGGAATCCCGCCTGCACGCCGGGAGGCAGCAGCACAGGATCGGCGGTTGCGGTCGCAAGCGGACACGTTCCAATGGCGCTCGGGACACAGACCGGTGGATCGGTCAATCGGCCGGCCACCTACAATGGCGTGACCGGCTTCAAACCAACATATGGTCTCGTTTCAAGGCGTGGCGTCTATCCGCTCAGCTGGACACTCGACACGGTTGGATGGATGGCCCGCACGGTGCTCGATGCCGCAGTGCTGCTCGACGTTCTGCGGGGCCATGATCCAGCCGATCCGTCGACCGTTCGTTCCGACCAGGGAAGATCCAGCGCCGCATCGCTCTCTGATCCTGCTGAGCCGCCGCGACTTGGAATCGTGTCTGGCGACATCGAGATGGCGACCTCGACTGAGATGCAGGCGCACATGTTCGAGGTGATCGAGTTGCTGCGGCAGGGAGGCCAGTGGGTGGAGCTGTTCGATCTGCCTATCTCATATCTCTACAGCCGCGATGCGAATAACGTGTTCCAGGCTGTCGAGATGGCCGAGGTTCACAGAGCGAACTTCGCTGAAAGGCCGGATGACTTCGCTCCCAAAGCCAGAGCGAAGATCGAGATCGGCCAGCTTGTCCCTGCTACTGCATACGCGCAAGCTCACAGGCTTCGCAGGCAGTTCAGACGAGACATGGATGAGAGCATGGCTTCGCTGGACGCTCTGATAATGCCGGGAGCGATTGGACCGGCGCCGAGTGACCTCACAACGACAGGCGACCCTGCTTTCTACGCTCCGTGGACAACCGCCGGCTTGCCGACGATCAGCATCCCGACCGGGCTGAGCCGCAGTGGAATGCCGATCGGGGTGCAATTGATCGGCCGAGGGCACGATGACCTGCGTCTGCTGCACGCCGCGCGCTGGGTCGAAGAGCAGGTCGCATACCAGCCTGTCCTGCCGCCGATGGCTGAACCGTCTCGCTCCTGAAGCCTAGAACAGGTTGTGCGACTGGCCGCCGTCTACGTTGATGCACGCGCCCATGATCAGGTCTGCATGCTCCGATGCCAGGAAAGCGACCGTCGCTCCAATCGGCTCTGGCCACCCGAACTTGCCGGCTGGCAGGTTTCGCTCAACGAATTCGTCCACGTCTTCGGGAGTGTTGTTGTTGATGAACCGGTCCCACGATCCACCCGGAAACAGGATGGATCCCGGAGCGATCGAGTTGACCGTCACACCTGTGCTGGCGAGCGTCATGGCCGCAGACTTCGATGCTGCGATCATCGCTGCCTTGGCGGTCATGTAAGGAGCGGTCCCGCCGTGCTCGCGTCCGTATATAGAGGAGATGTTGATCACGCGCCCCCAGGCACGCTCCTTCATACCCGGCAGAGCCAGCTTCATGAGCCGCACTGCTGACCACAGGTTCACATCCATGACGTGCTGAAAGTCGTCGACAGATGAATTCAGGATGTCGCTTGTGCCAAGGCTGCCGCCCACGTTGTTCACAAGAATGTCCACCGGCCCCAGGTCGGACTCGACCTTGCCGAGCAGTTCAGCTGCTGCTTCTGGCTCGCCCAGGTCGGCTACGGATGAGCTAACGGAGACGCCGAGCTCCCTGAGCTCGCTTGCAGTCTCGCCAAGCCGGTCCTCGCCGCGTGCGCAGATCGCAACGTTAACGCCTTCACGAGCCAGCGCCAGAGCCGCCTGACGTCCCAGTCCTCTGCTGCCGCCCGTCACCAGAGCGTTCTTGCCCGATATTCCCATGTCCATGATTCGGTCCTTCGCTTACTTACGTCGTGAGAGGCGCTGATAGTGTGGCTTCAACAGCCTTTTCGCTACGCGCGCGTCCTGCAGAAAACCAGCCAACGGTGTAATTGCCGGGTAATTCTAGCTGCAGATACTGAAAACCGGTTGGCAAGCGGTGCTCGCAACTCCATGCGGCAGGCTTCGGACAGTCGGAGCCTGAGTAGAAAAACCTACCGCCAAATGAGGGTTCCGGCGCGTGTTTGTCACCTTGACGCTCGAATTTGGGGTGGTGTATCTTGAGCCGGTGTCGCAGGGATGATCTCGGCGCGCGCAAAACGTGTACTGCACGCAAAAACATCGCAAACTGCACTCAGCCCGCGGGATTTGTCCGCGGTCGAGCGCGTATAAAAGCACCTTAGATTCATCAACTGGTAGGCCGTGTCTTGCACACGCGGTCTCTAGAGAACGGGTTAGCAATCCGTTCGGCCGGGAGGCAGCCCATGCTAGGCTCCGCAATCCCAAGGCGTTGGGCATTTTCCATCGCTTTGGTGGGATTGGTAACTATCTTTGCCGTGTCTTACTCGGCTGTGTGGTCGAGCACCGCGTACGCCGACACACAGGGCGAGTTTGGTACCGGCAATACGACGCTATCTCCGTTCTCTGACTCGGAGCAGCTCGATGACGTCGGAACCCTGCCAACGGGTCTGAACCTGTCAGCTGGCACTCAGATCAACGTTTCGGCGGAACTCTTCGATGCCACCGGAGCGATGAACAACAACCTCGACTCCTCGGTCACCTATCACTGGACTAACGTCAGTGGTGGTGTGGCAGTAGTCGCTGGCAGCACTGCCCGCACCGCTGTTCTTCAGGCCAACTCATCCGGTACGGCTAAAGTCCGCGTTGAGCAGGTAAGGAACAACAAGACGGTCTTCTTCGAACGGGAGATCACGATCACGGTTGTGGCTCCTGCACCGACGTCGACACCGGCTCCTGCGCCGACTAACCCCGGCACGCCGCCAAGCAGCATTCCGAATTCACAGGCCGTTGTAGCGCCTGAGAGTTCGTCGCTGGTTTCTTCGAGCGGCTCCGAGACTGGCTCGGGCGCTGAGAACACGGCGTTCCGTGACCGAGCGGTTATCTACATCCGTAGCGGATCTGTTTCTGGATTCTTCGGAGTACAGGTGAACGAGGTGAACCCATCCTCGCTGCCGCCACTGCCATCCAACTTCAACCTGGGCAGCTCGGCAGTCGACATCGTCTTCGTTGACGACAACGGAAACGCACAGCAGTCATTCCGATTGCTGCGATCGGCGCAGGTGTGTCTGCCGACCAACAGCAGCGACCTGGCTAACGGATTCGCGAATGTCGTGGTTCTGCGTCTCGACAGCAACACCAATCAGTGGGTGCCGCTGACGACGACCTACAACCACATCACTGGACAGGCATGTGCAAGCTCTTCTGTTTACTCCAACTTCGCAGTTGGTGTGCAGCAGATCCCAGCCACACCTGGACCTGGTGATTCCGGTCTTCCGGCCACTGGTGGCTGGAGCCCGACTAACGGCATGCTGGCTCTGATCGGCCTGCTGGGTGTCGCATTCGCTGGAGCTGGCTTCGTTACCCTCCGACGGGCGAAGGTTGCTTCCAGGCCTGAGTAACTCAGGTTGAAAGATCGCTTACTGAGAGGGACCCACAACGGGTCCCTCTCTTGCTTTTCCGAGAGCTTCATCGACTGATACAGAGGCAGACTGCGTCAAGCATGACCAACGCCGCTGGCACAACTGGCACAAGCGAGATCAGGTCTGGCTGGATACCGGGAGCGGTTCGAGCACGGCCGGTGCTGCTGGCGTGTGTCGCACTGTTCCTCTTCTCTGTGACGCTTTACCTGCTGACAATGGCGCCGGGGCTGACATGGGAGAACGAGGGTGGCGACGGCGGCGACTTCCTTGCAGCGGCGCACACATGGGGCATTCCGCACCCGACCGGATACCCCACGTACCTCGTGCTCATGCGCTTGTTCAGCGAAGTCCTGTGGTTCGGTGACGAAGCGCTGCATGGCAACATCTTCTCCGCCATAACAGCGGCCATCGCAGTGCCGTTCTTCTTCCTGGCTAGCCGCAAGATGCTGCTGCGATTGCCGCTGAGCGACACGAGAGGGCGCTATCTGCCGTTTGCAGCCGCTCTGGTCACTGCGCTGGGCTTCGCAACATCCAACCTGCACTGGTCCCAGGCGACGATAACCGAGGTGTACGCGCTCAACGCGATGTTCGTGAGCATGTTTGGCTGGCTGGCGCTGGTCGCAAGAGCCCGTATGGATCGAGGCGAGTCCGCCCGGAATATACGGCTCGCAATGGCGATCATCCTCGGAATCGCCCTGGGCAACCACGTGACCATCGTATTCGTCGCCGCTCCGCTCGGAGCCTGGATGTACTGGCCTACTCTTCGGAACTCGCCGCAGCATCTGCGACAGGAATGGCTGCCGCTCGCCGGACTAATCGCAGGCCTCACCGTCTACATATACGCGCCAGTAGCATCGGCCCAGGACCCGCCGCTTAACTGGTTCTTCCCCGATAGCTTCAGCGGATTCAGCTCTATGGCTTCCGCATCGCTGTACCAGTCATACGTCTTTGGCCTCCCGGCAGAGGGAATAGACGACCGGCTGGTTTCCGGCGCACGGCTATGGCTCACTCAGTTCACCGCGCTTGGAGCGATTCTTGGCCTTGTCGGCGTTCTCTTGCTCTGGGAGCGCATGCGAACGCTCGCTGTCGCCACTGCTGTCTCCTTTCTCGGGCTCTTCATCTACTCGATCGCCTACAACTCGTTCGACTCTTACGTCTTCCTGGTCCCGGCCTTTCTCGTATTCGGCATGTGGATCTCCGCAGGACTGCTGAACCTGGCGACCACGATGATCGCAGTGGCAGAGCGCAGGCAGTCGGGCTGGCTTGCGATGAGGAAGAGGTGGATCTTGCCCACTGTCTTCGCAGGAGCGCTGATCGGCATGCCACTATGGTCGATCGCGTTCAACTACGAAGGCATCGATATCAGCGACGATACTGAGGCCGCCGACTATGTTGATGAGGCGTTTAGCGTGGCTGGTGATCGCGCTGTCATAATCGCCGAAGACATCCCGACGTTTGGGCTCTGGTACCAGTCGCTGGTGGCCGATCCAGATCGCGACGTCGCAGTGATCGCAACGTTCCTGCTCGGGTTCGACTGGTACTGGGAGCACATCGAAAGACAGTTCCCTGATCGTGTGCCTGATGGCTTCGAGAATGCCGGCGCTCTCAATCGGACGAAGGCGATCGCAGCTCACAACCTTGGGCTGAACCCGGTGTTCATCACGGACGACGAGGATCGATTCGCCGCAGAGTTCGAGCTGCTCGAAGACGGTCCTCTCTGGAGGATCGAGGGTTGAGCATCGAGCGGAGTTACATCGGAGCGGTCGGCTTGCGTTGCCTATGCTTAAGCTGGAGTTTGCGGTGGCGCTAGCACGACACGGCCTGCAGGTCTTTCCAGTCAATGGATTGCCGGAGGTTGGCAAGGGAGCCGACCTCGCCGCACTGATACAGAACGCTATATCAAGGAGCGAGATCGAACTCCTGGAGTCGGACGTTCTTGTAGTGGCCCAGAAGATCGTCTCCAAAGCCGAAGGCGCTGTGGTTGACCTGTCCACGGTCGATCCGGGACCCGAAGCGATAGGGCTTGCAGAGACCGTTCAGAAAGATGCACGTCTCGTAGAGTTGATCCTCTCTCAGAGCAGGCGAATCGTCCGCAGCGTCCCCGGTGTGCTCATCACGGAGACTCACCACGGACTTGTATGCGCCAACGCGGGCATCGATGCCTCCAACTCACCCGGTCCCGAGATCGTAATCCTGCTCCCAGAAGACCCTGACCGATCTGCGCGTACGTTGCGAGACACACTACGCAAGCTGACCGGCGTGAGCGTTGCCGTGGTGATCTCAGACACGTTCAATCGGCCGTGGAGGCAGGGCAGCGTGAACGTAGGCATTGGCACGGCAGGGTTCGAGCCGCTCGACGATTCACGCGGATTGCCTGACGACGCAGGCCGAATCCTGCGCTCGACGCTGGTCTCTGCAGCCGACGAGATCGCTTCAGCCGCTCAACTCGTTATGGGAGAGAGCGGAGGCATTCCAGCCGCGATTGTGCGTGGCCTCAGACTCCTGGAGTCGGAAAGCGGCTCAGATGCGTTGATCAGAGAACCTGAAAGAGATCTCTTCAGGTAGATGAGCAGGCGCCTATTTCTTGGCGGCCTGCTTCTTGGCGTTCGCGTTCGGTGACTTCGTGCCGTACCAGGAGGAGTACTCGAACGAGTTGCGGAACTCCTGATCTATGCCACAGAGCTTGCAGCGACCCTTGCTGACAGAGCCGTTGGGCGGCTCGATGACCCAGTGGTGCGTGCAGTCTCCATCCGCGCT